>NZ_DGWR01000016.1:0-55622 GCF_002395285.1 Mitsuokella sp. UBA4253
CCGTAGACCGTCGTGTACGAAGAATTGATGTGGTCTTTGTAGTTATTCTCATCAATCGTATACGGCGTGATCGTGGCTGTACCGGCATTCTCCGCGATTTCGTAGTTCTTGTTCAGCGCATTTCTGGTATCTGCCGAGATAACCGCATTGACGTCATAGTCGCCTACGTTGTTCGTATGCGTATCGTCTACCAGCGCTTCCGAAGTACCGTCAACCGTCGACGCATATTTCGCGGCATCGCCATTGACCAGGCCCGCAATCGTGCCGGCATCCTTCAGACCATTCTTGACGGCATCAACGTCGCCATACGTAGCCGTAAAGTCTTTCGCGTCAATCGTCAGTTTCGCCTTTTCAACCGTTGCCGTGTTGTCCAGCGTTGCCGACGTCTTGTCCGTCAGACCGTAGTTCTTCTTCATCTGGTCGCTGAGACCGGTGAAGGATACCACCGTGTTGTAAGCATTTTTCGCTGCATCCTGCGTCTTGCGGTCGCCGCCGTTTTTAACGAGAGCATCCGAATCCGTGATCTCCAGCTCTGCCGTATCACCATTGACACCCGTGAAGGCTGCCTTGCCGAATTTAGCAGTCTGGCCGTAGACCGTCGTGTACGAAGAATTGATGTGGTCTTTGTAGTTATTTTCATTAATCGTATACGGCGTGATTGTGGCCGTACCGGCATTCTCCGAAATCTCATAGTTCTTATCCAGAGCAGTTCTGGTATCTGCCGAGATAACCGCATTGACGTCATAGTCGCCTACGTTGTTCGTATGCGTATCGTCTACCAGCGCTTCCGAAGTACCGTCAACCGTCGACGCATATTTCGCGGCATCGCCATTGACCAGGCCCGTAATCGTGCCGGCATCCTTCAGACCATTCTTAACAGCTGCAGCATCGCCATACACAGCCGTAAAGTCTTTCGCGTCAATCGTCAGTTTTGCCTTTTCAACCGTTGCCGTGTTGTCCAGCGTTGCCGACGTCTTGTCCGTCAGACCATAGTTCTTCTTCATCTGATCGCTGAGACCAGTGAAGGATACCACCGTGTTGTAAGCATTCTTTGCTGCATCCTGCGTCTTGCGGTCGCCACCGTTTTTGACGAGAGCATCCGAATCCGTGATGTCCAGCGTTGCCGTATCACCATTGACACCCGTAAAGGTTGCCTTGCCGAATTTAGCAGTCTGGCCGTAGACCGTCTCGTACGAAGAATTGATGTGATCCTTGTAATTCGTCTTGTCAATCGTGTACGGTGTAATGTTGACGTAGTTCGTACCATCATCGTGGACGTTGTAGTTCCGCAGGACGTCGCTCTCACTGTTGAGCGTTGCCTTGTAGTTGTACTTGCCGACGTTGTTCGTCTTCGTCAGTTCATCGTTGTAGGCCGTACCGTAGTTGCCATTGTCGATGACAATATCGTCCGTATCGCCGTTGATGAGATTGTAGGTCGTCATCGTGCCATCGTCTGTCTTGACCGTACCATAGACTGTGTCGATGCCCTTGCGAGTAATGACCAGGTCAGCCGGCGTAACGCTGGCGCTATTAGCAATCGTCATACGATCATTTTTGCCAAGAGCCTTGCCATTCAAGGTGTAGTTCTTCAGATCAAAACCATCTGCACCGTAAATATTGTCGAGCGAAACTACCGTATTGTAGATATTCTCGCCAACATCCTGCGTGATGCGAGGCTTCTTGTGCGTCAATGCATTAGAATCAACAATGGCAAGATCAAGTTCTCCATCACGATTGATGTTCTTGAGCTTCGCTGTACCAAAGTTGTTGGCCGAACCATACTTTGTCGTATACGTTGCATTCAGGATATCTGCAGCCGTAAGCTCATGAGGCTTGATCGTAACCCAGTTCTTCTGAGTATCTATCACATCGTAATTCCTAAGGACGTTCGTGTCACTCTGCAAGCCCTTGTAGAACTTATATGTTCCCGCATTATTGGTGCGCTTATTATTATCCTTATAGGCACCACCATAATTTTGGTAATTGATAATGCGGATAATGTAAGGTTTTCCTCTCAAATCGCAAAAAAAGCAGGCCCCACAAGGGGTCTGCTCTTTTTATTCATTCATCGGTGCAAATCGATTCGATTTTGATTGGAGGGAACGGTCATCAGAAGTAGACGCCGCCGCGGATCCAGAAGCGGCCGCCCGTGTGGCTCGTGTCGCTCGTCGGCTCTTCGGAGCCGAGCTTCCAGGCGTAGTCGGCGCGCAGGAACCAGTCCTCATAGCGCGACCAGATCAGGCCGAGGCCGATGCCCTGGAGATTGCGGTGATTCTTGGCACCCGGGTTGAGGCTGCTGTCCTTGTTGATCCAGACGCCGCCGTGCTCGAGATACGAGGCGAGGTGCAGCTGCTGGTCCTTGGCACCGAGCGGCAGGAGCCAGCGCAGCTCTGCGCGCGTCAGATAGCCCGTGTCACCCGAAGCCTCGCTCGTCGGATAGGCGCGCACGCCGTACGGGCCGCCGAGGGAGAAGTGCTCCGAGGAGTCGAGGTTGTTGAACGCATACTGGCCGCGAGCCGAGAGCAGCAGGTAAGTGCGGTCGTTGAGATCCTGGCGGCGCAGGATGTTGGCGCGGACCTTATTGTAGGTGCCCAAGGTACGTGGGTCCGCTTCAAATCCACTATGCGAATCATTGCTGATATGACCGAGCTTGTACTCAAAGCGCCAGTCTGTCGCGCCCTTGCGGTCCTGTTCATCGCCATAGAGCGAAAGAACACCGGCATTACCTGTCTTATCCGCCCACGTTATACCGTGAGCACGATATTCATCCTGGATGTCGCTGTACTCATAGCGGATGCCCGTGTAGAGGTTGTGACGCTGGCTGCGCTGGATGGCGTAGTCGAGGCCGAGCGAAGCGACGCGCGAATGGCCGAGTGCGTCGAGGCCTTCGTAGTCATCGCCGAGCTGGTACGTCAGGACATTGTAGCCCGCCGTGAGCTTCATGCCGTCGCGGATGACCGGGATCGTGTAGTTGGCGCCCCAGTTGAAGAGCTCGTTGCCCGTCGTCGTGATGCCAACGGCTAGGTGGTCGCCCTCATGCGCGAGGTTCAGGAAGTCGTAGTCGACGCCGTACTCGTTGTAGCCTGTCGAGCGGTTACCGTAGTTGTCGATGGAGAACAGGCCCTGCTTGCCGTTGTGCGGATTGAGGTCGAGCGTCACATGGACCGTGCCCGGATTCTCGCCCGTCGTCAGGACGGCCTTGGCGTCGGCACCCGCGAGGTCGGAGAGCAGCCAGACGGCGCGCTCAAGGTTGGCGCGCGTCAGATAGTCGCCCTTCTTGAGGAAGGCCGTCTCGCGCTTGATGACGCCCTCGTGGATCTTCGTGTTGTTCTGGATCGTGATGCCGTCAAAGCGTCCGACTGTTACGGCGTACTCGACGACGCCGTTCTCGATCTTCTGAACCGGCAGATAAGCGTGTGCAGCGATGTAGCCCCTGTCGCGGAAGTAGCGCGAGAGCGTGTCGGCGCCGTCCTGCAGGTCCTTGAACGTCACGAGCTTGCCCTTCTTGTCGGCGAGCAGGCTCTTGAGGGATTCCTCGCTGTAGATATCCTGGCCCGTGATCTTGAAGTCATTGACCTGAACCTTGAGCGTGTCCGGCAGATCGAGGCTCGGGCGCTGCTCCTGCTCGACCTGGATGTCAGCATTGCCAAGTGAAACGCCCTGCTTATCGAGTTCTTTTTTTGTCTGTAGGTCTTGCTGCAACGTGCCAGCGTCCGGTCTAATCGGCTCTGCCGCCGATGCCGAGCCCATATTCAGTAAGCCAAAGGCCACGGCTGCAGCCAGCATGCTGAGGCAGTTGCCCGTACTCTTGGCAGCATGTCTGCCATGTCTTCTGTGTTTCATCAAAAAGCCCTCCTCTTTTTCTTCACGAGTTCCTCTCTCATTCATTGCTGCATTTCCTTGCTGTCTATCTTATCCTCATTTCCTTCCAGAAGGTCTCAGAAGCAGAGTTAAGCAGAGTTTGCCTATATTCAGTACTACATTTCGCTTTCTTGAACGCCAATTCCTGCTCAATAAGAAAAATTCTTTCTAAATACCGCCAGGAATACACAAATAGACACTTCTTGCCCATTTGTCCAACGCAAAAGAACAGGCAGACTCCAAACGGAGACTGCCTGCCCAGAAGATCTGTCAATCTTTGATATTCGTGATGATACGGCCGAGGCGCGTGCCGGAGAAGAGGTTCCAGGTCCACTTGATCGCAACCGTGAAGTTGGCATGTGCACCGGCGAGGCGCAAGAGGTGGACGAACATCCATGCGCACCAAGCGATGAAACCCGTCATCTGCGGGTTCAGCTTCGTCTTGTCGACGACAGCTTCGCCGCGGCCGATCGTGGCCATAGCGCCGAGGTCTTTGTAGTGGAACGTCGCGAGGTCCTGCTGGCCGCGGATGAGCTTCATGATGTTGTCATGCGCCGTCTGTGCCTGCTGCATGGCGACCGGTGCGACGGTTGGCAGCGGGCGCTCCGTGCCGTGCTGATAGTGCGCGCAGTCGCCGATGGCGAAGACGCAGTCGCTGCCTTCGACCTGCAGTTTCTCGTTGACGATGATGCGGCCGCCGCGGTCGACTTCGCCGCCGCAGTCCTTGATGAACGGCACAGCCTTGACGCCTGCGGCCCAGATGACGGTCTGCGTCGGGATCGTCGTGCCGTCCTTGAGCTTGAGGTCATTGCCGTCGTAGCCGACAACCTGCGTGTTCAGCATGACGTCGACGCCTTTCTTGCGCAGGACCTTGACGGCGTGCTCGCGCAGGTTCGGGGCGACCATCGGCAGGACATTGGCCGTAGCCTCGATGAGCTTGACGCTGACTTCGCTGAAGTCGAGGTTGTGGAACTCCTTCTGCTGGATGCCGAAAAGCTCCGTCAGGGCACCGGATTCCTCGATGCCCGTCGGGCCGCCGCCGACGACGACGAACGTCAGCATGCGGCGGCGAACTGCCGGGTCCGTCTCCTTGTTGGCGCGCTCGAACATGTGCAGCACGTGATTGCGGATGTGGAGTGCCTCCTGCAGCGTCTTCATGCCGTAGGAGTGCTCTTCGACTTCCTTCATGCCGAAGAAGTTCGTCGTCGCACCGGCTGCGAGGATGAGGTAGTCGTAAGCGAGCTCACCGTGATTCGTCAGCAGGACCTTGCGCGCCTGGTCGACGCCCTCGGCCTTAGCCATGAAGAACTCCACGTTCTTGCACTTGCGGAAGAAGGTGCGGACCGGATACGCGATTTCATCCGTCGAAAGGACAGCCGTCGACACCTGATACAGGAGCGGCTGGAAGAGCTGGAAGTTGTGGCGGTCAACGAGCATGACGTCGACGTCTTCTTTCGCAAAGAGCTTGGCGAGTTTGACGCCGCCGAAGCCTGCACCGACAATGACAATACGTGGTCTCTTCTGATTCTGCTGATCTGCCATGATGAGTCCTCCCCTGACAATACACACGAAATAAGGAATGATGGAAATAATTGCATAATTGTAGTGAAAGTGAAAAAATTAACTTTCCGATGAAAAAAATCACATCGTGTAAGCGTCCTTCACGTACCACGATGATTTCGGCGAGCTCTCCGGCAGAGAATGTGCATTTTTTAACTTACCTGTCGGCACTTCTGCACGCCGTTGTTTTCTTTTGGTTACTATCATAGCACGTTTCACGAGTATTGCAAGTCATTTCGCGCTTTTTTTCACAAAGTTATTGTTCATTCCCATTTTTCTGTCAGGTTTCCATTTGTTTTGCTTCTATGAATCGCGGCTATGTCATTCCATGCATAGGAGGAATGTAAAAAAGGACTGGTTCTGAGACGAGATGCACAGAACCAGCCTCTATCCGCAACAATCCCCAGGCTCAATAGCGCTTGCGCTTGACGGATGAGTCGTAGCCGAGCTGTTCGCGGTATTTCATGACGGTGCGGCGCGAGAGCGCGATGCCCTCTGCCTTGAGCAGGGTGCAGAGCTTCTGGTCCGACAGAGGCTTCTTGGGATCCTCGCCCTTGATGAATCTTTCGATGGCCGACTTGGCCTTGGCAGCGGCGACATCCTCCCCTGTATCAGTCCGCGCGCTGCGCGCTGTAAAGAAGCTGCGCAGCGCGATGACGCCCGTCGGTAGCTCGGCGTACTTATTGGCGACGGCGCGGCTGACGGTCGACTCGTGCACGCCGATGGTATCGGCCACCTCCTTCATCGTCATCGGTTCGAGGAAGGCGGGCCCCTTCTCGAAGTAGGCTGTCTGGCGCCGCACGATCTCCTCGACGACGCGGCGAATCGTCGTGCGGCGTTGCTCGATGCTGTTGATGAGCCAGGCAGCCGCGCGCAGGCGGCCCGCGATGTACTTCTGCGTCGCCTTGTCGAAGGTATCGGACTGTCGGTAGAGCGCGGAGATGTGGAGCTGTGGCACGCCGGCCTCTTCGACTTCGACCTCATAGCCCTTCTCGCCCTTCCGGATGATGACATCCGGCGTGATGTAGGCGGAGTCCGCCGCGCCATACGCGGCGCCGGGCTTCGGATTGAGGCGGCGCACGATGTCGACGGCCATCTGGACCTCGGCGGGGCGCACGTGCTCGGCGGCGGCTATCTCCTTGAGGCGGTGCGCGGCGACTGCATCGAGATGGCGGTCGATGATGGCGGCGACGAGCCCGTCGTAGATGCCCTGGCGCTGGGCCTGCAGGCGCAGGCATTCGGCGAGATCGCGCGCGCCGACGCCGGCCGGCTCGAAGCCCTGAATGACTGCGAGGATGCGCAGGACCTCCGCCTCGCTGCAAGCCATCGCACGGGCAACCTCAGCCACGGGCAGTGTCAAGTAACCGCGGCTGTCGAGCGAGCCGACGAGGAAGGTCGCGACAGCGCGCTCTTTCTCTGCCCCGTGCTCACCCTTAAAGGTGAAGTTGACCTGCTCGAGCAGCTCTTCCTCCAGTGTCACATGAAGCGGTGCCGGTGCATCGAACTGGCGCTCGTCTTCATCGGTGAAGTAGGCCGGCTGCTTGCCGCCACCGTCGAGGTAGTCGGCGAGCGCGCGAACACCTGCATGCGCAGGGCCGCCCTGCTCGTAGAGCTCCCGACGCCCCGACGGATAGTCCATCTCGAGCACGGGGTTCTCCAGGTATTCTTTTTCAATGGTCGCGCAGAGTTCCTGTGCGGAGAGCTGCAGGATCTCGATGGCCTGCTGCAGCTGCATCGTCATCGCCAGATGCTGCGAGAGATTCATGCCAAGTGACTGCTCGATGCTCGTCACCCCCTTCTCGTGTCTTTTTATTGACTCTCATTATAGCATACCCGCATAAAAAATCCACTGCACCAATGGCACGGGTGCAGTGGATTGCATGTGTGACAGTCAGACCGTCGGATAGTCAGGTTTGGCGGATTGCCTTATGCCTGCTGCTGCGACATGGCAGCGGCGATGGCGGCGCCGAGGCCCGAACCGCCGTTCTCGAGTACGGTGTCGACGAGCGATGCCGACTCACCGAGCAGCTCGGAGAGGGCGCGCATGATGTTCTCTTTCGCCAGCGGCATCTTCTCGTAGACGGAGCCGTCGATGGCGATGTGCTGTTTCTTGATGGCTTCATCGCCAGCCAGCTGCCAGATGATGCCGACATAGGTGGCCGTGACGAGACGCGCGGAGCGGACGACGAGTGCCGCTGCGAGCTCCTGCAGGCGCTGGCGGTCGACCTCCTCGAGATCATGGCCCGTCTTCGCGCTGACGATGCGGCCGACTTCCGAAAGACCTGCCGTCTCGTCGAGGATGATGTTGCTCATGTCGATGCTCGTGAAGCCGTACTTCTTGCCCTTCTCACCGAGCAGCTCAGCGATGGCCATGCCGAAGAGCTCGCCCATGTAGCGGCCGGAAACCATCTTCTCGAGGCGCTGCTCGCCCGGCTTCTCGGACTGAGCATCAAATTCTGCGTCAAAGCGGTTTGGCGCGAGCTTCATGAAGCCGCCGGACTCGAGGTTCAGGATCATCGGGCGCTCTGCCTTGCCCTTGAACGGCTCGAAGTAGCAGGTGTTGTGTCCCGTCGCATAGATGGAGCCGATGTAGGTGTCGGCCTGCTTGTAGGCAGCGGCGAGCAGGACGGCGACCGTGTCGTTGATGACAGCCGTCGGCTCGACATTGTCGATGCCCTGGCGGTGCAGCGCTTCCTTGAGCAGGTCATTGACGACCTTGCCCTCGACGCCTGCCGTAGCGAATTCCTTCGTCCAGATGATGAGCTTCGCGTTGTAGAGGTCCGTCTGCTCCGACGGGAAGGAGAAGGTGTGGCCAAGCAGATACTTCGTCGTGTGGTCGCCCTCGATGGCCTCATCGACGAGTTCTGCGATGAAATCGAACTGCTGCTCGGCCGTCGAGCCCTCGCCGACGAAGTCGTAGACGCCCTCGACGCGCAGCGGCTTGGCGACTTTCTTCAGGACTTCGAACTTGCCGTGACCGTCGAGGCGGATGCGCAGGACGCGGACATTCGTGCCGCCGAAGTCGAGTGCGAGGTACTCGCCCGTCTCCTCGCCCGTCGGCAGACCGACGTACGACTTGAGCATGCGCAGCGACGACTCATCCGGATTGTCAAGGCCCTTGCGCAGGTCATAGCGGAAGTCGGCCGCGACCTCATGGAGGCGGTCTCCGTCGACCTTGAATTCTTCGATGATCTCAGCAAACTGGTTCTTGTCAAATGCCATGATTACCTTCCCCTTTATTTGAAATAGAGATAAATGATTCGCGTGTTGATTCAGGAGTCCTGCTGTTCGGCGATCTCTTCGAGATAAGCCCAACGCTCCATGAGGTGATCGAGCTCCGCTGCGAGGCGCGTCTCTTCGCGGCCGAGTTCCGCAAGGCGCGTGTAGTCGGACGCATTCTGCTGCATCTCGAGCCGGACGACTTTGAGCTCGCCCTCTTTGCTCGCGATGACGCCCTCAATCTCTGCGTATTCCTTCTGCTCGCCAAAGCTCAGGCGGCGCTTCGCTTCGCGTGCGGGGCGCTCCTGCGCCCTTTTCGGCTCGCGCTCCTTCTTCGCCTCGCCGGCAGATGGTGCAAGCTGAGCCTTTTCGGCCTCTTCCTCGCGCTCCTTCTCCTTGTAGTAGGAGTAGCCGCCCGCGTAGAGGCGCAGGCTGCCGTCGGGCTGGTAGACGAAGACTTTGTCGGCCAGGCGGTCGACGAAGAAGCGGTCATGCGAGACGAAGAGGATCGCGCCGCGGAAGTCGTCGATGAACGACTCGAGCACGGACATGGTCTCAAGGTCGAGGTCGTTCGTCGGCTCATCTAAGAGCAGGACGTTCGGCTCCTCCATCAGGATGCGCAACAGGAAGAGGCGGCGCTTCTCGCCTCCCGACAGCCGCGCAATCGGCGTCCACTGGAGCTCGCCCGGGAACAGGAAGCGCTCCATGAGCTCCTTGGCCGAGATGCGCGAGCCGTCCGCGAGCGTGATGGCGCGCGCGGCCTCCTGGATGTACTCGATGGCGCGCAGGCGCTCGTCCATGCTGACGGCGCGCTGCGTGAAGTAGCCGATCTTGACCGTCTGGCCAATCGTCACCGTACCGCTCGTCGGCTGCAGGCGCCCCGCAAAGATATTGAGGAGCGTCGACTTGCCTGTGCCGTTGCGGCCGAGGATGGCCACGCGGTCATTGCGCAGGACGGTGTAGGAAAAGTCGCGGATGATCGTCCGGCCGCCCACCTCGTAACTCACATGGTCGAGCTCGATGACGGTACGCCCGAGGCGGCTGCCCGCGAGCCCGATCTCGACCGTGCTGCGGTCGAGGTCGACTTTCTTGTTCTTGACCTCCTCGTAGCGCTCGATGCGGGCGCGCTGCTTCGTCGAGCGGGCCTGTGCGCCGCGGCGCAGCCACTTGAGCTCGTTGCGCAGGAAGTTCTGGCGCTTCTGCTCGCTGGCCTCCTCGCGCTCGATGCGCGCTTCCTTCTGCTCGAGGAAGGAGGAGTAGTTGCCCGTGTAGGTGTAGGCACTGCCCTTGTCGAGCTCGAGGATCTTCGTCGCCGTGTTGTCGAGGAAGTAGCGGTCATGCGTGACCATCAGGAGCGCGCCCTTCTGGCCCCTGAGATACTCCTCGAGCCAGGCGATCGTCTCGCTGTCGAGATGGTTTGTCGGCTCGTCTAAAAGAAGCAGGTCACACGGCTGGATGAGCGCCGTCGCGAGAGCCAGCCGCTTCTGCTGGCCGCCCGAGAGCGTGCCGGCCTTGGCCGTGTAGTCGCCGATGCCGAGCTTCTGCAACACGGTCTTGGCCGTGCTCTCGACCTGCCAGCCGTCGAGCTCGTCAATCTTCTCCGCATACTGCATGATGCGCTTCTGTATCGCGGGGCTCTCAGGGTCCTTGGCCGCATCGGCCAGGGCCAGCTCATAGCCGCGCAGGGCGTCCATCAGGGGCGTCATGCCGCGAAAGACCTCCATGAGCACCGTGTGCTCCGGGTCAAAGACCTTGTCCTGCGCGAGGTACTCGATGCGCAGGCCGCGCATCGTGACCATCGTGCCGTCATCGACGGGCACGAGACCTGCGATGGCCTTGAGGAACGTCGACTTGCCCGTGCCGTTGACACCGACGATGCCGACCTTGTCCCCCGCGTCCATGCTGAGATTGACCCCGGCAAAAAGCTGCTTCTCGCCGTAGCTCTTCGTGAAATTCTCGAGTGTTATGATCATCTGTTATCTTCCTGTTTCCACCTGATACGTCTTATTATACTGTCTTTTTCCCGAAAATCCTAGTACAGGAAACGGAATGAGATTCTTAGATTTTACGGCATGTCGACAATCTCATCGTGCTCCTTCACGAGGTCCTCGGCGCAGTGGATCAGCACGCGCGTAATGCGCACGCCGTCAACTTCCTCGACGTAAAAGAGATTGCCGCCGGACGCCGCCATCTGGCCGACGCGCGGCGTCTGACCGATCTGGTCGTAGAGCCAGCCGCCGACGGTGTCGACGTCCTCGTCCTCGATGTCGATCTCGAGGATATCCTCGAGTTCTTCGAGCAGCATCTTGGCGTCGACCGAGAAGATGCGCTTGCCGCGGCGCTCGGCCGTCGGACGCTCCTCGTCGAACTCGTCCTGGATGTCGCCGACAATCTCCTCGACGATATCCTCGATCGTCACCATGCCGGCCGTGCCGCCGTACTCATCGACGACGATGGCCATCTGGGAGCGCTGCTTCTGCATCGTCTTGAGAAGCACGCTGACATCCATACTCTCCGGCACGATCAGCGCCTTGCGCGCCAAGCGGCGCAGGTTGGGCTTGCGCCCCTCTGCCATGACGCGCATGAGATCCTTGACGTGCAGGAAGCCGACGATGTGATCCTTGTCCTCGCGGCAGATCGGGTAGCGCGTGAGCTGTTCCTCGAGGATGGTCTGGATGTTCTCCTCCATCGTGTTCTCGAGGTAGAGGCAGACCATATCCGTGCGCGGCGTCATGATCTCGCGGACGTTGAGGTCGGTGAAATCGAAGACGTTGTCGACGAAGTCGACCTCCGTGTCGTCGATGAGGCCCTGGCGGTGGCTCTCCTCCATGAGCAGGCGTATCTCCTCCTCGGTGTGGGCATCGTCGCCCTCCGAGGCCGTCTGGAAGCCCATGCGGTGCGCGACCCAGTTGGCCACGTGATTGAGCAGCCAGACGAACGGGTACATGACGCGCTGGAAGATCAGCATGGGCAGCGCCACATTCAGCATGATCTTCTCGACATTCTGGATGGCCATCGTCTTTGGCGTCAATTCGCCGAGCACGATGTGCATCCCCGTGATGATGGAAAAGGCGAGTGCCAGCGAAATCGTGTGGCCGACGACATCGTCGAGGCCGACGGCGTGCGTGATCGGCAGGATCAGCGTCGCGACGGCCGGCTCGCCGACCCAGCCGAGGCCGAGCGAGGCGAGCGTGATGCCGAGCTGTGTCACGGAAAGAGATGCGTCAAGGTGGTCGGTCAGCTTCTTGGCGTACTTCGCCTGACGGCTGCCCTCCTGGATGAGCGTCTCGAGACGCGAGGGGCGTATCTTGACGCAGGCAAACTCTGCCGCGACAAAGAAGCCGTTCATCGCGATGAGAAAGATTACGAGCAATAACTGGAATAATATGGGCACAATGTCCAAATCAGAGGAACCTCCTAAGTCCTAAAAAATCGAAAAACATAAAACGCAAAAACACCGCGTGACAGTCACGCTTCTTTTCTTGATGCTTTCTTGATGCTTTACTTATTGTGTTTCCTGGCCGGTCTTGCCGCGCGCGGGCCATGTTGACGGGTCTGCTTCCCCTTTCTTGCAGGAGCAGCCGCCTTGGCATGCGGCAGCCGCTCAAACTCGATGCCGAGCTTCTTGCCGAGCTCGGAGAGCTTGACGGCTTCCTTGAAGTCGATCAAGGTGATGACGGCACCCTTGCGGCCGGCGCGCGCCGTGCGGCCAGCGCGGTGCTGGTAGACCTGCGCGCTCTCCGGAAAGTCGAGGTTGATGACGTAATCGACGGCCGGGATGTCAAGGCCGCGCGCCGCGAGGTCTGTCGAGAGGAGCAGCTGGGCACGGCCGCCCTTGATGGCGGCGATGGCCGACTGGCGCGACTGCTTGGCATCCTTGCCGAGCAGCGACTCCGCGCGGATGCCCTCGTAGCGCAATTTCGCGAGCGTCTGCTCGGCCGCGAACGTCCTGTTGATGAAGACGAGGCCGCGCTCGATCGGCAGGGAACGCGTGAGCTTGCGCACGCGCTCGATCTTCTCGCGGAACGGTACGGTGACGAAGTAATGATGGCAGGCGGCCATCTCCTCGACCGATGCCTCGATCTCGATGCACTCCGGATGGCCGAGGAACAAAGCGCGGTCGCGCGCCTTCTTTGGGTCGGTCGCCGAGAACATCAAGGCCTGGCGGTCCTGCGGCAGGAGCTTGACGACGTCGGCCGTCGTCATGTCGTTCTGGTCGTCGAGCAGGCGGTCGAACTCGTCGAGCACGAGGAAGCGCACGCCCGCGAGCTTGAGCTTGCCCTTGCGCGCGAGCTCACAGATGCGGCCGCCCGAGCCGACGACGAGCTGCGGCTTCTCCTTGAGCTTGTCGATCTGGCGCGCGATGTTCGCGCCGCCGATGAGGCCCTGCACGCGGATGCCGAGGCCTGCCTTCTGGCTGAGCTCACGCGCCTCGCCAGCAATCTGCATCGCCAGCTCATACGTCGGGGCCAGCACGACGGCCTGTGTCTCGCGGCGGTCCTTGTCGAGCTGCATGAGGATGGGCAGCAGGTAGGCGAGCGTCTTGCCCGTGCCCGTCGGCGCCACGCCGAGGATGTCCGTGCCAGCGAGGATCTTCGGGATGGCCTGCTGCTGGATGGGCGTCGGCTCCTTGATATTCTTGTCGGCGAGGACTCCTGCGAGTGCCTCGCTGACGCCTAAGTCGCGAAAGGTTTCCATATCTTCTCCTTATATCTTAAACAGGTATCACTTCTGTCATTTCGTCATTTCAAGAGCGGCTTGCCGTGGTCATCGTCGAAGGTCGCCGTGCACCGCGGATAGTTCGAGCAGCCCCAGAAGACGCCGTTCTTGCCGTGGATGCTGCGCAGATGACCCTCGCGGCAGCGCGGGCAGAGGAAGCTCGACGAGGCCGCATCCTTCTCCATATGCTCCATCGGGCTGGCCGAGTACTTGGGCTTGTCGGCCCAGGACTGCCAGGAGGAGGTCTTTTGCTGCTGCGCTGCATAGCTCTTCTCGTCGGCCTCCATGCGCGCGGCGTAGTCGTCGGGCGAGAAGAGCGCATTGAGCGCGGCGATATCGTCGTATGGCTCAGATGCGCTGTGCGAGCTGTACGAGCGGCTCGCTGCAGTCGCATCAGCCTGACGCGACTGCCAGGCCATCGCAGTGGCCGAGACGGCCGCTGGCGCTGCTCTTCGCGGCCTGCGTGCGAGGCGCGCTTTCGCGTCCTCAAGGTCGGGCTTGCCCTCCTTATCGTTGCAGGTCATGCGGCACTTCGGGTAGTTCGAACAGCCCCAGAATACGCCATTCTTGCCCTTGCGCTTCGTCAGGACGCCCTGATGGCAGCGCGGGCAGACATTCTCGCCCTTGACCTCCATGTGGACGTCACCTGCCTTCGCGCAGAGCTTGCGCGTGAAGGCAATCTGCCCCTGCAGGAAGTCGGCAAGGCTCTCCCCGCCTTCCGACATCGAGTGGAGCTTGTCCTCCCAGATGGCCGTCGAGTCGGGGTACGTGAGCTCGTCGGGCAGCGCGTCGACGAGCAGATAGGCCGCGGGCGTCGGCACGAGATACTTCTTCTTGCCCTCGGCCTTCATGAACTTGCGGCGGATGAGGTCGTCGATGATTGTCGCGCGCGTCGCCTCTGTGCCGATGCCGTAGACATCCTTGAGCTGCTTCTTCGCTTCGGGATTCTTGACATACTTGTGGATTTCCTTCATGCCGGCCAAAAGCGTCGAAGCCGTGAAGCGCGTCGGCGGCTTCGTCATCTTCTCTAGCATGCGGCCGCGCTGCCAGTCCACCGAATCGTTTTTCTTCATGAGGGGCAGTGTCTTGGCGCTCTCTTCCTTTTCATCCCTGTCTTCCCTGTCATCTCCCTCGTCGGTCTCCTGCTTCTTTTTCTGCGACTGGTACATGACCTTCCAGCCGAGGTCGCGCTCCGTGCGGCCGCTGGCCGTGAACGTCTCCTCTTTATAGCTGACCTCGACCTTCGTCTGGTCGTAGGTGTGGACGGGGTAGAACTGCGCGAGGTAGCTGCGCGCGATGAGGTGGTAGAGGTTGCGCTCCTCCTGCGTCATCTTCGTGACATCGGCCTGCACCGTCGTCGGGATGATCGCATGGTGCGCCGAGATCTTCTTGTCGTTCCAGGCGCGGCTCTTCTGCTTGGGATTGGCCGCCTTCACCCACACGGCAATCTGCGCGTCGCCGGCCTTCGAGAGGTGCGCGAGGATGGTGCTCGCATCGCCGAGCTGGTTCGTCGGCAGGTACTCGCAGTCTGAGCGCGGATACGTCGTGAGCTTCTTCTCGTAGAGCTTCTGTGCCGTGTCGAGGACGAGCTGCGGCGCGTAGCCGAAGCGCTTGCCCGCAAGCACCTGCAGCGTCGAGAGCGAGAACGGCAATGGCTGCGGCTCCTGCTTCTTCACCTTCTGATACGATGAGATCACGGCGTCATGCGGCATCGCCTCGAAAAAGGCGAGCTTCTCGTCCGCGATCTTCTTGTCGACGAGGCGGTTCTCGCTGTCAAGCCCCGCCATCGTGTCCTGTGGCTTCCACTGCGCCTCGAAGCTGCCGTTTGCATGCTGGAAGGTGCCGCGGATGAGGTAGTAGGTCACGGGCTTGAAGTTCTCGATCTCGCGCTCGCGGCGCACGACGAGCGAGAGCGTCGGCGTCTTGACGCGACCGATTGGCAGCACGAGGCGCTCATGGCCGGCGCGGCGCGCGGCCAATGTGTAGGCGCGCGAGAGATTCATGCCGATGAGCCAGTCGGCGCGGGCTCTGGCAAGTGCCGACTGCTTGAGATTGAAGAAATCGCGGTTGTCGCGCAGGCTCGCATTGGCCTTCTTGATGCTCTTCTCATCGAGCGCGTTCAATAGGATGCGGCGCACGGGCTTCTTGTTCCCGAGGTAGTCGAGCACCTCGTCGACGAGCAGCTGGCCCTCGCGGTCCGGGTCACCGCCGTGCACGATCTCGTCAGCCTTCTCAATGAGCGACTTGACGATGGCGAACTGCTTCTCACAGTCCTTGGCGACAAAAAGCTTCCAGTGCTCGGGGATGATGGGCAGGTCGTCGGCGCGCCAGCGCTTGTATTTCGGATCGTACTCCTCAGGCTCCGCCTGGCGCAAGATGTGGCCGAAGAGCCAGGTCACGACGCCGTCCTTCGTCACGAGGTAGCCATCATGGCGCGCGATGGGCCCCGTCAGGCACTTGGCGAGCTCACGGCCCACACTCGGTTTCTCGGCAATATAAAGACGCAAGAGTCTTGCGGCCTCCTTTCAATTCAATATAGAAAATAAAACGACACAATCACGAGATGAGCTTGTAGATGCCCCAGACGATGACACCGACCCAGGCCAGCAGGAACACGGTCACGAGTATGCCGGCGAGCTTCGCATGGCGCAGGATGTAGTCGGCCTGGCGCTCGCAGTCCGACCGCACGGGGTACGGCAGCATGCGCATGAGCATGGCGATGGCAGCCGGCACGAGCACAGCATCGTCGAGCATGCCGAAGACAGGGATGGCATCGGGAATCAGGTCAATCGGGCTCAAGAGGTAGAAGATGGCCAGGAGCATCATACCCTTGACCTTCCGCGGTGTCTGGCGGCTCTTGAGCGAGAGCAGCATGACGAGGATGTCATGCCGGAAAAGGCGCAATACGCCGAGTAATCGTCCCATTTTGCAAACTCCTAGTTCAAAGTAAATACAGTCTCATTTTACCACACAACGAGCCATGCTGTCTGGAAAGGTGCTGAATTTCGAGAAATTGCCGGAATGTCTTATACAATTATAACATAGGAATTGACAGCATTATTCCTATTTGGTATAATAAATTAACATTTTGACAGATAATAATTCTCTTTGGTAGGTTTGTTTTTACAGGAGGACAACATATGAGCAAGAAGACCTTCCCGCTCTCCAAGGAGCAGCTTGAGGAAATCATCAAGAAGTACCCGACTCCGTTCCACATCTACGACGAGCGCGCCATCCGCGAGAACATCCGCAAGCTCCAGAAGGCATTTGCCTGGGCTCCACGCTTCCGCGAGCAGTTCGCCGTCAAGGCGCTGCCGAACCCGCGCATCCTGCAGGTCCTGCACGAAGAAGGTGCTGGCACGGACAACAGCAGCCTCGCCGAGCTCGTGCTCTCGGAAGCGTCGGGCTACAAGGGCGAGGAGATCCTGCTGACCTCTAACGACACGCCGGCTGACGAGTTCCAGAAGGCCATCGAGCTCGGTGCCATCATCAACCTCGATGATATCAGCCATCTTGACTACCTCGAAAAAAATGCGGGCCTGCCGAAGATCATCTGCTTCCGCTACAACCCGGGCGACCTCATCGAAGGCAACGACATCATCGGCAAGCCGACGGAAGCGAAATACGGCCTGACGCGCGACCAGCTCTTCGAGGCCTACAAGATGGCACAGGAGAAGGGCGTTAAGCGCTTCGGCCTGCACACGATGGTCGCTTCGAACGAGCGCCGCACGGAGGCCTTCGTCTTCACGGCTAAGCTCATGTTCGAGCTGGCAGTCGAGCTCAAGCGCCGCCTCGGCATCCACGTCGAGTTCGTCAACATCGGCGGCGGCATCGGCATCCCCTACCGCCCGGAAGAGGAGCCTGTCGACCTCGAAGCAGTCGGCGAGGGCATCCACAAGCTCTACAATGAGATGATGGTACCGGAGGGCCTCGGCGACGTCGCCATGATGACCGAGAGCGGCCGCGCCATCACGGGTCCTGCTGGCTGGCTCGTCTCGACGGCGATTCACGAGAAGAAGACCTACAAGGACTACATCGGCCTCGACTCCTGCATGGCCAACCTCATGCGCCCGGCCATGTACGGCGCCTACCACCACATCACGATTGCGGGCAAGGAGAACGAGCCGTGCGACCACGTCTACGATGTCACGGGCTCGCTCTGCGAGAACAACGATAAGTTCGCCATCGACCGCAAGCTGCCGAAGATTGACATCGGCGACCGCGTGATCATCCACGATACGGGTGCACACGGCAGCGCGATGGGCTTCAACTACAACGGCAAGCTCTGGTGCGCCGAGCTGCTGCTCCACGAAGACGGCAGCGTCGAGCTCATCCGCCGCGCCGAGACACTCGACGATTACTTTGCCACCCTCAAATACCCGGGCAGCGTAATGTAATTTGTGATTGTACGCACATCCGGAGTAGAAGGCGGAGAGGCATGTATTTCGGCTTCGGCGCTCTGCTGAATGGACCCCATGACCAGATTGCGCATCGATGCCGATTCGCCGCCTGCCACGGCGTTCCGACATCGCATGCTTTGCCACGCCTGTCTTGGGGCCCATCCCTGCGGGCAATCGCTTCGCTTCTGCAGGCGAAACACATGCCTCCCCGCTCAGGGCTATGCAAACTGAGTGGCAGGGCTGCTCGTCACGCAGAGCAAAGAGGGGATGGCCGGGCAAAAGCGAAGCGTTTGACCGTCTGCGTCAAGAATCTATTTTTTCCCGACACACATTTCCTGAGGAAAGAGCGTCGTTCAAGCGCAGCGCGTTTAGCTCTTTCCTCAGGCTGCATTAAAAGGGAAAAAATAGATTCAGCAGCCGGTCATCGCGCAGCGTTGCCCGGTCATCCCCGTCTTGCATGCTCCGACACATGCCTCCTTGCCTTCAATGACAAGATGTGAGCATATGCCAATCAGCAAAAAAAGCTGCTACCCAACTCGCTTGGGTAGCAGCTCTTTTTATTCTGTCTTGATTGCCAGACTCTATCAGGCCAGCACGCGTGCGAGGCGCACGAGTTCTGGGTTCAGGGTCTTCGTGTTGTTGACGGCCTCGAAGAGGTTGACACCTACGACCTTGCCTTCGTTGAAGCCGAAGACGATATCCGATGCGCCCGAGATGATGGCCAGAGCAGCCTTCTCGCCGAGCATCGATGCCTTCATGCGGTCTTCCACCGTCGGCGAGCCGCCGCGCTGGATGTGGCCGAGGACCGAGACGCGCGTGTCGATACCCGTCTTCTCCTCTACGGCCTTGCCGATCTCGATGGCCGAGCCGGCGCCTTCCGCCACGACGATGATGCTGTAACGCTTGCCTGCGTCGTACATTGCCTTGATCTCTTCGCACATCGAGTCGATGTTGAACTTGACCTCCGGTACGAGGACGAACTCAGCGCCGCCCGCGATGCCGGACATCATGGCCAGCCAGCCGGAGTTGCGGCCCATGACCTCGACGAGCATGATGCGGCGATGTGCCGAAGCCGTGTCGCGCAGCTTGTTGATTGCATCGACGATCGTGTTCGCAGCCGTATCGCAGCCGATCGTGTAGTCCATGCCCCAGACGTCGTTGTCGATCGTGCCCGGCAGGCCGACAATCGGCAGGCCCGTCTCTTTCGAGAGCAGCGAGCCGCCCGTCAGGCTGCCGTCACCGCCGATGATGACGAGGCCTTCGATCCCACGCTTCACGAGGTTCTCAAAGCCCTTGCGGCGGCCTTCCGGCGTCTTGAATTCCGGGCAGCGGGCCGTTCCGAGGAACGTGCCGCCGCGCTGGATGAGATCGCTGACGCTGCGGCTCGTGAGCTCCTCGATGTCGTCATCGAGCATGCCCTGATAGCCGTTGTTGATGCCATAGACTTTTACACCCTCGTAGAGTGCCGTACGGACAACGGCACGCGCCGCAGCATTCATGCCCGGGCTGTCGCCGCCAGATGTCATTACAGCAATCGCTTTTTTGATCATGGGAACATCTCTCCTATTCCATCAGTTCCATACTTATCCCAATCATCCCGTTGGCCCATGCCGCAGGATAACCAAATGACCTGATAATGTACTTCTTATATATTATCTTTCTTTATTTTACGGAATTCGTCCAAAAATGTAAAGGGTTTCATGCAAAACAACGCCTTCTCCTCGCGGAAAAGGCGTTGCAGATCGTGGATTTTGTTTCAGGACACGATACACGCATCATTTGAGGACGGCCATGAGATCTCGCTTCTCGTCCGTATCGACTTTGCGGATCTCCAGCTCGATGCCCAGCTCGTGGAGCTTCTTGAAGGCGGCGACGTCCTTGTCATCGACCGAGACGGCGCTCGTGACCTGATGCTTGCCCTCGTAGAAGCTCATGCCGCCGATGTTGACACTCTTGATCGGCACGCCGTGCTCGACGAGGTACAAGACGCTCGTGGGATTCGTGAAGAGCAGCAGGCAACGGTCATTCTCATACTTCGGATTGCGGTAGATGCGCACCGCCTTCGCGAGGTCGACGACATGGCTCTTGACACCCGCTGGTGCAAGCTGCTTCAAGAGCACTGCGCGGATCTTGTCCTTGGCGACTTCGTCGTCACAGACGATGATGCGCTGGCAATCTGTCGCCTTCGACCAAACGGTGGCGACTTGGCCGTGAATCAGGCGGTCATCGATCCGTGCCAATACAATCTTCATAAGAGATCATCATCCTCGTCGTCATCGTCGACAGCAATCTGGCTCGCGTGGAAGAACTGCATGCCGCTCTTGCCAGCTTCTGCCGCTTTATCCATGAGTTCCTGAATGCTCAGGCCTTCGTCCATCATCTGCGCGCTGCACATCTCGATGAGCATCGGCAGGTTGACACCCGTCACGATGCCGTACGCCTCATTGGCGATGACGAGACGGCAGGCTGCATTGTACGGGCTGCCGCCGAAGAGGTCGTTGAGGAAGAGCACGCCGCCCGAGCAGTCAAGCTCCTTGATGGCTTCCTCGTACTTCTTGACGACATCATCCGGCCCCTCGCCCGGCACGAGCGTGACAGCGCGGACATTCTTCTGCTCACCGCAGATCATCTCGCACGAGCGCACGAGTTCCTCTGCAAAAAGACCATGTGTACCAACGATAATCGCAAACATTGGATAACCCCCTTCTGATACTACCTTACCTATACCCTAATACAATGCAAGATGCGTGCCAACTTTGTGTATCAAACCAATATGGATACACAGGTCATCATTCTCGCATCTCTTTGCGTTCAACAATGATGAAATAATACTATCACACTTGCTAGATAATACTCTATCGCGCTATCACCCATCATCCTGATACAGTATCGCCTCTCGCCACCCTAAAAGAAATACACTATCATCTGTATCAGGAATCATGGCCGTCAGTGTATCAGATCATCTCGGCCATGAAATAATACTCGTCTGCAGCTAGTGTCAGGTGCAGCTTCTCCGAAAAGACCTCTGCGGCCTCCTTCAGTGCCTCGACCTTCTCGGTGCGGAGCTCTGACGGATTGCCGCCGTAGTGGAGAGGCTTGCGCATGACGCAGCGCTCGAGCGCACAGCCGCAGTGGACGAGTAGCCGGATGCGCAGGGGATTGGCCAGCGGCTCCCTGCGCCCTGCCTCGAGCCGCTCGTCGAACTCCATGAGGAGCGGCATGACCTTCTCGGGGTTGAGATACGTCAGGAACTTGCAGAGGGATTCTGAGCAGAGACTCTGGACGACGCGGCTGCCCTGACGGTGAGGTGAGGTGCTGCGGCTGCCCGTGACGAGTTCCAAGAGCGCAGCCTCGCCCTCGCCGTCGATGATGGCCTCCAAGGAGATGAACGGGATGCGCATTGCGGGCTTCTTGACGCCGACGGCCGCCACGATGCGATGGCCCTCTGCGATCTCGCGCAGATGCTCCTCGAGCTTGACGATGCCGACGGGAATGACGGGCAAAGGCTGGCCCGCGCCGCGCAGGATCTCCTCGACGAGCGACTTGAGCTTGAGCGCCGTGCCCTGCCCCGTCGAGCAGATGGTCACGACGACGCGGCCGTCGTCCGTCACCTTCTCGAGCTCCGTATCCTGCGTGACGTCGCGCGCCTCGTAGCCGTGGAAGCTCGCGAGCGAGTCGTAGAGACCGTCGAGGTCCATGCCCGCGAGCTCCGCCTTGCGCATGGCCTCGAGGATCAGCGGCGTCGAGACCATGTCGATCGTGCGCACGGGCACATCGAGGCGCTTCTCCAGGCTTGGGCCGAGATTACAGAGCGAGCCCATGTCCGCGAGTATCAGGACGCCCTTGAGGCAAGGCACGGACTGCAACATGGCCGCCATCTTGTCGAGCACGGCCTGCGGACGGACCTCGAGCGGCATGTCGACGGCCAGCACGCTGACATCCGTCGTGCCGAACAAGCGCTGCGCGACTTCGACCATCGAGGTCGCCGTGCTCTGGCCATGCGTCGCGACGACGAGGACGACGCGATCGTCGCGGTCATCCTCCTGCGACGATTCCAACAGCAGGGCGATGTACTCGATCTCGACGCGCGGCACCTCGATGCGGTAATGCTTCTCGATGAGGCTGCCGATCTCGGTCGCCACCTCGAGGCAGAGCGAGTCCTGCGGCACAGTGCCCTCGAGCTCTTTGTGCGCCGCATCCTTCGACTTGACCCGCTTGAGAAAGGCCGAGAGGTGCAGGCTGAAGGCGTAGAGGAAGCGGTCGTGATAGCTCGCATTCATGCGCTTCTGCACGTAGAGCGCCACCTGCTCCGCGAAGTCGACGAGCGAGGCGTCGACGATCTTCAGCAGGCGCTCGCGCGTCGTCATGTTGACCGAAGCTTTCTTGTTGTAGAGATTGCGCACGTAGACATTGACATCCGCCGCGAGGATCTGCTTGATGAGGTCGCTGCTGATGCCCTCTCCCTTGAGGAGCTCGACTTTCGCCTCGACGACCTGATAGAGATTGAACTCCGCGCCGCTCACGCCGTCCGTCAGCGGGAAATCCGGCCCCGGCGGCACGATGATGCACGAGTCGCTGCCGAGAGCTTTCGTGACCTCCGTCAAGGCCTGGCGGTTGGCCGAGAGCGTCAAGAGGCCGCTCCGGATCTGCTGCGGCAGCATCTTGAAGTCGACCTCGATGCCCTCCGGGCTGTCAATGCCGTTGAGGAAGGCCTGCGCGCAGAGCAGCTTGATGTTCGACTTGAGCTGGCCGGCATTGCCGCTGCCGATGCTACCGACGAGAGCCTTTATTGTCTCGACGCCCACGCGGATCGGCTTCTTGACGCGCTGCGCCTCATCCTGGAACATCAGCTTGATGATGTCGAGCTTCTCGTCCGTGCTGCGCTCCGCGAGCGGCGGTATCTTCATGATGTTCGGGATGCGGCGCACGAAGGTCTTCGTCAGCGCGGAGTCGGGGTCCTCCGTCGTCGCCCCGATGATCAGGACTTTGGCCCTGCGGCTGCGCTGCGTCTCGCCGAGCCGGTTGAACGTGCCCGTATCCATGAAGTAGAAGATCATCTCCTGCCCCTCAGGCGGCAGGCGGTGGATCTCATCGAGGAACAGCACGCCGCCGTCTGCCTCCTCGACGAGGCCCGCCTTCGACTGCTCCGCACCCGTGAACGCGCCCTTCACGTAGCCGAAGATATGCGAGATCAGAAGTTGCGGGTTGTTGTAGTAGTCGGCACAGTTGAACGTCACAAACGGCGCCTCCTCCGCGAAGCGGTGCATGACCTTGCCGTACTCGAACATCATGTGCGCGAAGAGCGTCTTGCCGACGCCCGTCTGGCCGACGATCAAGGTGTGCAGGCCGTCGGGCGGGTAGAGAATAGCCGCCTTTGCCTGCTCGACTTGGCGCCTCAGGCTCCTGTCCGCGCCGATGAGCCGCGCGAAGGGATTCTCGGGCTCCTGCGGCTTCTTCGACTGGCAGATGGCCTCGACATCGTCGAACTGGCACTCGCCGAGCGTCACGCCGAGTGCCGACTCCAGGCAAGCCCTGTCAAAGTAGAGCACCGGCCGCCCCGAGAACTTCACGATCCTGCCCTGGCGCTGCAGCGCGTTGAGTTCCTTCGAGACATTGTTGCGCAGGATGCCGAGCGCCTCCGCAATCTCCTGCGCCCCAAAGCCAACGCGCCCTTTGAGCATTTCCTCTGGCCAGGCCTCCGACTTCTCCTCGATATACGAATAGATGCGTTCCCCTCGTTTCATCCGCATTCCCCTCCATACCTCAACATACACATCCTATTATAGCATACAGCAAAAAGGAGCAGCGCCTTGCGCTGCCCCTTTTCAAGCCTGTGAATGAGACTCAGCCTACGAGCTCATAGCCAGCATCCTCGATGACTTTGCGGAAGTCGGCCTCTGGGATGTCGTGCGTTGCCTTGACATCGGCCTTGCCGCCCTCGAGGTCGACGGTGACATCCGTGACGCCGTCCATCTTGGCGAGTGCATCGTGAACGTGTTTCTGGCAATGGGCACACATCATGCCCTCGATCTTCAGTGTCTTTTCCATTCTTATCGCTTCTTTCTCCTGTACAGGTTGTGCGGCTGCCGAGTCGGCGGCCTCGTGATCCTTTCTATCAGATGAAACGGCTGCTGCCGTCTGCTCTGCTGATATTTCTGCCCCGTGGTCTGGCTTGAAGAAGCGCAGGCGCAGGGCATTCATGACGACGCAGACGCTCGACATGCTCATAGCTGCAGCGCCGATGACCGGCGAGAGCTTGATACCGAAGGCCGGGTAGAGGATGCCTGCGGCGAGCGGGATGCAGATGACGTTGTAGATGAGCGCCCAGAAGAGGTTCTCCTTGATGTTTTTCAGCACGGCCTTGGAAAGGCGTATCGCACTGACGGCATCGAGAAGGTCGCTCTTCATGAGCACGGCATCGGCGCTCTCGATGGCAACGTCCGTGCCAGCGCCGATGGCGATGCCAAGGTCGGCCTGCGCAAGCGCCGGCGCATCATTGATGCCGTCGCCGATCATCGCGACCCTGTGGCCCTCCGACTGGAGCTTCTTGATGTGCGCCGCCTTGTTCTCCGGCAGGACACCGGCAATGACCTTCTCGATGCCCATGCGGCGGCGGATGGCCTCTGCCGTGCGCGCATTGTCGCCCGTCAGCATGACGACCTCGATGCCCATCTCGTGGAAGCGCGCGATGGCCTCGCGGCTCGTCGCCTTCTCCACGTCAGCAGCGGCGAGGATGCCGATCACGCGGTCGTCTTCGGCAAAGATCAGCGGCGTACAGCCGTCATCAGCGAAGGCGGCGAGCTGGGCTTCATATGCCTTGAGGTCAACGCCTTTCTCCTCCATGAGCTTGGCATTGCCGGCTGCATACGCATGTCCGTCGGCTTTTGCTTCAACGCCGCGGCCAAAGAGTGCCCGGAAGTCCGTCATCGCCTGGGGTGCGATGCCCTTTGCCTTGGCTGCCGTCATCACGGCTTCGGCCAGCGGGTGCTCGCTGCCCTGCTCAAGGCCGGCCGCGAGCGAGAGCAGCTGCTGTTCGGCAACGCCATCAGCCGTCACAATGACGGTGACCTCGGGGCGGCCCTCCGTGATCGTGCCGGTCTTGTCCATGACGACCGTGTCGACGGACTGCGCGATCTCGAGCGCCTCGCCCGACTTGATGAGGATGCCGTTCTCCGCGCCCTTGCCCGTGCCGACCATGATGGCGACCGGCGTCGCGAGGCCGAGCGCGCACGGGCACGAGATGACGAGGATGCAGATGGCAATCGAGAAGGCGAACTCGACGCTCGCGCCCATGGCCAGCCAGATGCCGCCCGCAATGACGGCAATCGCGATGACCGCTGGCACAAAGACGCCAGCAATCTTGTCAGCCATGCGCGCAATCGGTGCCTTCGAGGCACTCGCCTCGTCGACGAGGCGGATGATCTGGCTGATCGTCGTGTCCTCGCCGACGCGCTCCGCGCTGAAATGGATGGATCCCTGCTTGTTGATTGTGGCCGAAGTGACCTTGTCGCCCGCCTGTTTCTCGACGGGAATCGGCTCACCCGTGATGGCCGACTCATCGACGCTTGTCGTGCCAGAAAGCACGACACCATCTGCCGGGATGCGCTCACCCGGGCGCACGACGATCTCGTCGCCCGCCACAAGTTCCTCAGCCGGAATGGTCTGCTCCACGCCGCCGCGCACGACGCATGCCTGTTTCGGTGCGAGGTCCATGAGCTTCTCGAGCGCCTTGCTCGTCTGCCCTTTCGCGCGCGCCTCGAGGTACTTGCCGACGGTAATCAAGGTGACGATCATGCCAGCCGACTCAAAGTAGAGATTCGTGCTGTACTCCTGAACGAGCGCCATGTCGCCGTGGCCGAAGCCCCAGCCCATGCGGAAGATGGCGAAGGCGCCGAAGAGCGCTGCCGCCATCGAACCCATGCCGACGAGGCTGTCCATGTTCGGCGCGCCGCGGAAGAGATTGCGGAAGCCCGCAATGTAGTAGCGGCGATTGAGGTACATGATCGGCAGCACGAGCAAGAACTGCGAGAACGCAAATACAATGGCATTCTGCGGACCGTCAAAGACCGCGCCGACAATCTGCGGCACAGGCAGCCCGAAGAGCTTCTCAAAGAGGCCGTGCATCGAGATGTACATCGTCGGCAACAGGAAGGCGATCGACCAGACGAGGCGGTGCTTCATCTCAGCGATGCTCTTCTTGACAGGGTCCTCCTGCGGAGCGGCCTTGGCCGCTGCCTGCTTGCCTTTGACCGAGGCGCCATAACCAGCATCGACGACGGCCTTGATGATGGCCGGCACACTCGTCTTTTGCTCATCGTATTCGAGCTGCATGCTGTTCGTCAGCAGATTGACGCTGACATCTTTCGTGCCGTCAACCTTCGTGACGGCCTTCTCCACACGGGCCGAGCAGGCCGAGCATGTCATGCCCGTGATCGTGAATTGTTGTTTCTTCATCTTGGATTTCAGCCTCCTTGGTGGCTATTGGGAAACGACGGGTCATTTCATGACCTTCTGGAGCGTCGCAACGAGCTCATCGACTACCTCATCGTGACCGGCGCGGATGTCGTCGACTACGCACGACTTGATGTGCTGTGCGAGCAGTTCCTTGTTGAACGCATTGAGCGCCGACTGGATGGCGCTGACCTGCGTGAGGATGTCGACGCAGTAGCGGTCATCCTCGACCATCTTGCAGACGCCGCGGACCTGTCCCTCGATGCGCCGCAGGCGCGAGACGAGGCACTTGTATTCCTTGCTGTCCTTGTCGCGGTGCTTGTGCTTGACGCAACCGCTGCAGGTGTGCTGCTCTGCACTCGCCTCAGCCATAGCGGCCGCCTGACATTTCTTATCTTCACATGATTCCACGAATATACCCCCTAACGGTATATTATCTTATACCACGAGGGGGTATCTGTCAAGCAAAAAAATTTCCCGTCTGATGACGGGAAATCAAGCCTATCAACCCTTGTCCATCGAGTGGATGATGATGTCAGTGAGGATCTTCGTCCAGTCGATGCGGCCGCTTGAACTGCCGGAACCTTGCTCGGCCGGCTGCTGTGGCGGCGGGTTCTTGGCGCGCTCGGCAGCGAGACGCGCGGTGCGCAGGTCGTTGGCGAGCGCCTGGTCTTGCTTATCGGAATAGTTCCAGGCAATCTCGAGCTCGCGCACGGCGTCGTCGTAGCGTCCCTCGTCGTAGTAGATGAGGCCTTCGTACTGATGACAGCGCCAGATTGGGTACGTCGTGTTGTCGTGCTGCGTCGCGTTAGCCGCGCTGAAATCCTCAAGGGCGTCGTGCGGGCGGTTGAGGCCGTAGTAGGCGCGCCCGCGCAGGTAGTAGGCATAGGCGCGCGGATTGCCCGTCACCGTCCGGTCCTCGATGAGCGTCGTCAGCTCGTCGACGGCCTTCGTGTACTCGCTGCGCTGGATATGGCCCATGCTGCGGTCAAAGATCTTGCCATAGTCATAGCTCGTCTCGAGTCGCGTGCCGAGTTTCTTCTTCTCCTGGCCGTTGGCCTTCTGGTACTGCTGCAGGAGCTCCTCGTTCTGCTTCTTGAGGGCGTCGCGCTCCTGCTGCAATTTCTCGATCTCGTCCTTCTTGGCCAGCATGGCCTTGAAGTCGATGTTGTCCGTGTCGACCTCTGCCGTCAGGTTGACGGTGTACTTCCATGTCTTGCCCGAAAGTTCCGGCACGGAATCCTCCTTAATGACCTTGAGCACGGCGCCAGAGATCATCTTGACGTCATCCTCTGTCAGCTGCATGTTCTTGGTGCGCGAATAACTCTCGACGTAAACGCCGGCCTTCTCGACAGCGGCGCGCATGGCCTCCTGCCGCGCCGCATCGCGCGCGATCTTCGGCGAATCGTTGTCGCCCATGATGTAGACGCCCGTCGCCTCGATGACCTGAGGCGCCGCTTCAGCAGGACTCATACCGCCCGACCAGATACAGACGGCCGCCACGAGCACAAGGCAGGCCCGCCACAATCTCTTCATACTCCAACACCATCCTATCGTAAAATAGTGTACTTTGCTAACTACTATTATACGGATGTAGAATCCGCCTGCCAATTAAAAACGCATGAATTTCAGGCAGATTCCACCTCCTCAAAAAAAATTTTGCGGAATCGCAAAAAAAAGATTGACAGACAGGCGCGATATCGATATACTATATCTTGTCAGTTGCGACAAGCGACAGATGCTGATTTAGCTCAGTTGGTAGAGCAGCTCATTCGTAATGAGCAGGTCGTAGGTTCAAGTCCTATAATCAGCTCCATATTTTGCTGATTTAGCTCAGTTGGTAGAGCAGCTCATTCGTAATGAGCAGGTCGTAGGTTCAAGTCCTATAATCAGCTCCATCTGGAACATCAGGCTTTCGAGAAATCGAAAGCCTTTTTTGTTGTCCGGCCCTGCCTCCATCTGCCATCATCTGCTATAATAATGGAAGAAAGAAGAGCTTTGAACCGATGAACAGGAGGAATCATCATGAAGATTGCAATGGCAAATGACCATGCCGGCACGAAACTCAAGAACGAGATCAAGGCGTATCTTGAGAGCGAAGGCCATGAAGTCAAGGATTTCGGCACGTACGACGAAGAGTCCTGTGACCTGTCGGACTTCGTCTACCCGGCTGCACTCTCCGTCGCAAAGGGTGAATGCGACCGCGGCATCTTTGTCGACGGCGTCGGCTACGGCAGCGCGATGATCGCCAACAAGCTGCGCGGCATCTTCGCCGTCGTCTGCCAGGATCCGTTCTGTGCCGCCCTCGCCCGCCAGCATAACGACAGCAACGTCCTCTGCCTCGGCGGCAAGATCATCGGCCCGGCCATCGCCATGGAAATCGTCAAGACCTGGATGCACACCGATCCTCTGACGGCCGAGAAATACCGCCGCCGCGTCAAGAAAGTCCAGGAAATCGACGCCAAGCACTGCGTCGCTGTAAAATAAACGGCCGGAATCGGCTATCCTCACATAGAAAAGCCCAGGCATCATGCCTGGGCATTTTATCTATACGCGATCGCCTTTGTCGCGGCAGTAATTGACGAGCAAGTCAATAAAGGCGCGCGCCGCATGCGACAAATACGCCTTTTTGCGCCAGGCGACGAGTGCATGGCGGCGTGGGCGCGTCGGCAGCGCCGCATAACACGGTCGCGTCTCCGGCTGGAAGGCGCGCAGGAGCGTCATCGGCAGCAGCGTCGCGCCGAGGCCCGCAGACGCCAGTGTCAGGGCCGTCTCCATGCTGCGTGTCTGCAAGTAGATCTGCGGGACAAAGCCGGCTTCCGCGCACAGTGAGAGAAGCTGTTGATGGAGCTTCTGCTCGCTGTGCATCTGAATGAACGGCGTGTCTTTCAGGAGACCGATGGGCAGGAGCGGCAGCGTGCCATGGCAGTCCTGCGGCAGATGGTACTTCTTGGACAGCTCATGATTGGCCGGCAGGACGAGAACCATCTCCTCCGAATAGAGCTCTGCAAACGAGAAGGCATCCTCATCGACCGGCTGTGTCGCGATGATGAGGTCGACATCACCAGAGAGCACCGATTCCTCCAAGCGCTTCGAGGTGTGCTCCGCCAGCTGCAGGCGGATTCCCGGATATTCCGCCTGGAATTTCGGCAGGAATGCCGCGAGGAAGTACGTACTGCGGAACGGCGAACTGCCGACGACGAGGTTCCCCTGCGCGCAGCCGAGCTCATCCTCGACATAGCGGCGGAACTCTGTGTCAAGCTCCATGATCTGCTGTGCCGTCTCCAAGTACTTCTGCCCGATGGTCGTCGGGCGCAGCGGCTTCAAGCTACGATCGAAGAGCGGCGCACCAACCTTTTTTTCGACACTCTTCAAGAGCTGCGAGAGCGATGGCTGCGAGATATAGAGTTTCTCTGCCGCACGCGAGATAGAGCCCATCTCATAAATGGTCCGGATATAATGAAAATGACGGATCTCCAAGCGAATTCCTCCTAATATAAGAATTATCCTATGAAATCAATAAGTAATTTTGCAAATCATGATATATGTGATTTTTAGAACAAAATCGCTAAAATGGCAGTATCCTTTGATATGTAAGAAATACATGCACAGTATTCATGATATATCTCTATTTTATCATATATTTTAGATTATGTCTTAAATAAAACATCTAGTATTATACTTATATTCAATTTCATACTATAATAAAGACATCAAATCAAGAAAGAAATGGATAAGAACAAGAATTCTGTAAGGAGGTCTTCCCATGTCGTTAACGTATTATTTCCTGCCGACCCGCAATGTCTTTGGTGAAGGTGCTGTCAATGAAGCTGGCAAGCTCATGAAGAGCCTAGACGGCACGCATCCGATGATCGTCACGGACGCTTTCCTCGCGAAGTCCGGCATGGCTGACCAGGTCAAGAAGATTCTCGAGGATGAAGGCCTGCCGACGTACATCTTCGGCGGCGCTGAACCGAACCCGACAGACAAGAACGTCGTGGCTGGCGTGGCGGCCTTCAAGGAGCAGGGCTGCGACTCCATCATCTCTCTCGGCGGCGGTTCTTCGCACGACTGCGCGAAGGCCATCGGCCTCATTGCGGCCAACGGCGGCGAGATCTACGACTACGAGGGCATCGACATCTCCAAGAACAAGATGGTGCCGCTGATGGCCATCAACACAACGGCTGGCACGGCCTCCGAGATCACGCGTTTCTGTATCATCACGGACACGCGCCGCAAGGTCAAGATGGCCATCCTCGACTGGCGCGTCACGCCGCAGATCGCCATCAACGACCCCGTCCTCATGAAGGGCATGCCCCCGCGCCTCACGGCCGCCACGGGCATGGACGCTCTGACGCACGCCATCGAGGCATACGTCTCCTCTGCAGCCAATCCGCTGACGGATGCCGCCGCGCTGCAGGCCATCAACATGATCCAGAAATACCTGCCGAAGGCTGTCGCCAACGGCGATTACCTCTACGCCCGCGACAAGATGGCCTACGGCCAGTACCTCGCCGGCATCGCGTTCAACAATGCCTCCCTCGGCTACGTCCACGCCATGGCGCATCAGCTCGGCGGCTTCTACAACCTGCCGCACGGCGTCTGCAACGCCATCCTGCTGCCGTACGTCTGCGAGTTCAACCTCATCAGCAACCTCAACCGCTTCCGCGACATCGCCCGCGCGATGGGTGAGGTCATCGACGGCCTCAGCACCAACGAAGCAGCCGACAAGGGCATCAATGCCATCCGCCGCCTGAGCCGCGAAGTCGGTATCCCGCAGACGCTCAAGGAACTCGGCGTAAAGCCAGAGGACTTCGAGCTCATGGCAGGCAACGCCCTCAAGGACGCCTGCGCCCTGACGAGCCCGCGCAAATACACGAAGGACGAGGTCGTCGAGCTCTACCGCCGCGCCTACGAAGGCGACTGGGTTGACTCCACGCTCTGATTCCCCCATAATCCCCCGCATAAAAGAGGCTGCCGTATCGGCAGCCTCTTTTGATATGTCTGCTTCTTCCAATTTCTATCAAGCCCCATCAATTCCCATCAATACCACATCAATTCGTATTCCCGCCATCATGACAGCAAGATTTTATAGTCCTGTTTCCACACACCTCCGTCCCGCTTGAATCATCCCTGTACTTTTCAAAAAATTACACCAAAAAAACGAAGAATACACGGTGCACTTCATGCTATAATAAACATAAAGTTAATCAAGAAGAACAATATAGATAACAAAAAATTGTTCAATAGCAGTCAGAGAAAGGCGGTTATCACAATGATTAAAGTTGGTATTATCGGTGCAGGCCGTATCGGTCATGTACATGGCGAGAGCATCTCGAAGTTCGTCAAGAACGCAACGGTCAAGACGATTGCTGATCCGTTCATGAACGAGAAGACGGAAGCTTGGGCAAAGTCCCTCGGCATCGAGAAGACGACGAAAGATTACCATGAGATCCTCAACGATCCTGAGATTGAAGCCGTCCTGATCTGCGCTTCCACGGACCAGCATTCCCCGCTCTCCATCGAAGCACTGCGTGCCGGCAAGCACGTCTTCTGTGAGAAACCGATTGACCATGATGTCAATAAGATCAAGGAAGTTCTCGACGTCGTCAAAGAGACGGGTAAGAAATACCAGGTCGGCTTCAACCGCCGCTTTGACCACAACTTCAAGGCTATCCGCGATGCTGTCGTCGCCGGAAAAGTCGGCAAGCAGCAGATCATCAAGATCACGTCCCGTGATCCGGAACCGCCTTCCATCGATTACGTAAAGATTTCCGGCGGTATCTTCCTCGACATGACGATTCATGATTTCGATATGGTCCGCTATCTCTCCGGCGCAGAAGTCGAGGAAGTATATGCAGAGGGCTCTGTCACCGTCGATCCGGAAATCGGCAAGGCTGGCGACATCGATACGGCCATCATCACGCTGAAGCTCGACAATGGCGCTACGGCTGTCATCGACAACTGCCGTGCCGCTTGCTATGGCTATGACCAGCGCGCTGAAGTCTTCGGCACAAAGGGCTGCGTCGCCATCTCCAACGATTCGGATTCCAATGCAGTCTACAGCTGCAAGGACGGCGTCATCGCCGAGAAGCCGATGTTCTTCTTCCTCGAGCGCTACATGATGGCTTATGCAAACGAAGTTAATCAGTTCGTCGAAGCGATCGTCAATGACACGCCGACCCCGGTCAATGCAAACGACGGCCTGCAGCCGGTCCTCATTGGCCTCGCTGCCAAGAAGTCGGTCGAAGAGCATCGCCCGGTCAAGATTGCAGAGATCCGCGCCCAGTACGGTCTCTGATTCAACATCATCTTCTACCGATCCTGAACCCAATCATTTATTCCTTCGTTCCTCTCCGTGCGGCACCCCCTGCCGCATGGTTCCATACCAAATCAAAGGGCCCCTTCCCCGGGGTCCTTTTTGTTATAAGTATATGTTATATATTGATTTATTCTTGATAAATTCATGATAAAATATTTGCACATATATGTGCACTCTGCTAAAATAGAACCAGATACATGATGCAGAATGATTATGTTACGATCTATTTGATATATGCACTCTGTCAGGAGGGGAGTTTGTTGCTTCAGTATTTTCCCAATCACCGCTATCGTTCTACCTTCTGCAAGAACTCCACGCCGCGTCTCGAATACGTCTGTCACGTCGGAGCAGATGCCTCGCATATGCCGCGAAGCATGCACGAGCATGATTATCTCTGTGAAGTCGTGCTCATCACGCAGGGTGCGGGCATCTACATGATTGACGGACAGCGCTACACGGCGCAGAAGGGCGACCTGATCTTTTACAACAGCCATACCGTCCACGACGAATTCGGTGGCAGTGGCAGCAACCTGGCAACCTACTGCATCGCGATCAACGGGCTCCGCATCGAGGGACTGCCCGTCGATCATCTGCTGCCGGACGGATACTGCCCCATTCAGCCAACGAAGCAGCACTTCTCCGAGATCCTGAACCTCTTCGCAGCCATCGAGCAGGAGGCAAAAGCACACGCTGAGATTGCCAACTATCTCACCATGGCACTTGCCGCCAAGCTCACAGCGCTCCTGCGCGAAGAAGGTGTAAAACAGCGCCAGCAGACGCCGACGCTCGCGGCAAAAGCCCGCGCCTTCATCGACAAGAACTACAAAGAGAACATCCGCCTCGGTGACATCGCCGCTGCCACACATACGAATGCCTATTACCTCTCTCACCTCTTCAAGGCAGAGATTGGCCTCTCACCGATGAAGTACGTCATCCTGCGCCGCATCGGCGAGGCTCAAAACCTCTTGATCAACACAGACATGACAATCACCCAGATTGCCGCTCAGGTCGGCTACAACAACTCCAATTACTTCCAGAACGTCTTCAAGGGCGCGCTCGGCATGACACCGGGCGAATACCGCCGCAAATGGACAGTCTGACCAAAGGCCCGACAGAGTCATCGCACTCTGCCGGGCCTTTTGCACCTTCATCCCTCCAGGGCAAAAAAGTCCCCGCAGGCTGGGATGCCTGCGGGGCAACATTGGGATGGGTTGGACGCGCGTGCCATTCACACATGCATCCGGGATTTATCTTAATCAGAGTTCGCCCTTCGCTTCACGTGCGACGAGGTCGCGCATGATCTGCGGATACTGCTTATCGAGCTTGTAGGCCCAGAGGATCAGCAGCAGGACAACCCAGACAAAGATCGGACCGAATTCGTAGAGGTCAACAATCATCTGGATGGCGCTGTCCGGCTGGACAGCTGCAGCCGTCGTCGAGGAGACATAGCCGGCGTAGGAGAGCAGGCCCGTGAGGACTGCACTCGTGAGGCCGGAACCGACCTTCGTGCCAACAGAACCACCGGAGAAGATCAGGCCTTCCTGGCGGATGTGGAACTTCCACTGTCCGTACTCGACGACATCGCCGAGGAAGCCGAAGATGACGGAGTTCAGCGGGGCAAAGCCGATGCCGCGGATGACGCAGCTGAAGACGACCCAGTTGAAGTCAAGCGGATTGAGGAGATAGATCAGATGGCCGACAAAGCAAACGCTGATGCCGATGAGGCTCATATTGCGCTTGCCGAACTTGCGCAGCAGTGCCGGGCAGAAGACAATCGTGAAGCCGATCGTCAGGCCAGTCTCTAAGAGATACAAGATCGAGTAGAGCGAGCTATCCATAAAGATGTACTTGCAGTAGTACGGCAAGACCGTGCCCGTGATATAGAAGATGACGTTCTGCATCATCCAAATGGTCATCGCCATCCAGAAGTACTTGTTGAGCGCCAGGCATTTGAGGGATTTGCCGACGGGGATCTTTGCGACTTTCTTGCGCGCTTCAATGACAACCGTCTCTTTGCACCGGGAGAAACAGAACAGCAGGAGCAGGAGTCCGAGTACAGCCCACATGCTCATGACCTCGACCCAGGCCATCTGATTGTCGCCAAACATCTTGACGAGCGGCAGCGTAGCCGAGACCGCGAGGATCTTGCCGAGCGGCGAGAGCGTCATACGCGTGATGGAAAGCATATCACGCTCTTTCGAAATGCGCGTCATCATGGCCGAAAGCGAGCCGTACGGCAGGTTGAGTGCCGTATAGCAGATGGTTGTGCAGAAGTTGTAGGTGACGAACAGATACGCAAACTGGAGTGCTGAGGAACCTTGCGGTACGGTATATATGAGGACAATCGATAACGCAAACGGCACACTCGTCCAGAGAATCCAAGGTCTCGACTTGCCCCATTTGGAATTCGTGCGCTCGACAATGAATCCCATGATGATATCCGAAAAACCGTCGAAGCAGCGGGAAAGCAGGAAAACGAGACCGACCATGGCCGGGTCAATGCCCGCGTAATCGGTGTAGAAGAACGTCAGGATGCTCATCGCACCCCAGACGATGTTCTGTGCCGTATCGCCAAGGCCATAGGCGATACGTGTGAGCCAGGACAATTTGCCGCTATTTTCCGCGGCAGCATTTGCCGGATTACCCATTAATACCCCTCCTGAATCTGTAATCGTAAATCATATGCGGATTTTTCCACAAGATATTAATATTTCGACTTTTTGTCGCATGTAGATAAGCAGATTCGCCAGCTGCAGCACCAAGCGCCGCGGCTGGGAACCTTCTTTATTCAATCTGAATGACCAAAATCAATCAATATGCAATGGCAACGGGCTTGCCTTCCTTATACGACTGCGTCGTGGCAAAGGCAATCTGTGTTGATTTCGTGCCATCGCAAACTTTGACTTCTGGCTTGCGGCCCGTCTGAACGCAGTCGATGAATTCCTGCATCTCGAGAAGATATGCCTCAGCAAAGCGCTCCGGGAAACCGCTGACGCACTCCTTGACTGCGCCGTCCTTGTCGTAGATCATGCAGAGGTTCTTCTCCGGGACAGGGCTGATGCGCAGCGTGCCTTCCGTGCCGACAATCTCCGTCTCGACATGGTAGCCGTACGGTGCTGTACGCCCGACATGGACAAAGCCGATCTTACCGCTCTTGCACTTGTACATGGCCACGCCCGTCTCATCATCACCGGCAGCCTTGAATTCCGGATGCTTGAACGTCGCCCCCGATGCGTAGACCTCGACAGGATCCTCGCCGAGGAACCAGCGCATGAGGTCGATGTCATGGATGGCCATGTCGATGAAGATGCCACCAGACGTCGGTGCAAAGCGGATGGCTCCCTGTACCAGAGCCTCCGGATCGATGCCCGTCGCCTTGACCATGTACGGCTCACCGATGAGGCCAGACTTGATCTTCTCCATTGCATACGCGTACGAAGGATCGAAGCGGCGCATGAAGCCGAGGAAGAACGAGAGCTCCGGATGGCGCTCCACGGCGACCTCTGCCTGCTTGCACTCTTCGACATTGACGCCGAGCGGCTTCTCCGAGAAGACGTGCTTGCCGGCATCGAGGGCCTTGGCAATCTGGCTGCAGTGCAGGCCGCTCGTCGTGACGATGGCCACGGCATCGATATCGGCTTTCGCGAGCATCTCGTCAAAATCCGTGTAGACGTCCTTCACACCGAGTTCTTTCTGCGCGTACTCCAGCTCTGCTGGCATGATGGAGCAGGCCGCCGTAAGCTCCGCATTCGGGATCTTGTAGGCAATATTATTGGCATGAACTTTGCCGAGACGGCCAAGACCAGCGATACCGACTTTAACCTTTTCCATGATAATCTCTCCTCATAAAAACGTCACATAATAATTATTTCTTATGATTCGCGCGCGTTTCTCTTTAATCTCTCTTTATGATATCATGGTTAAATTCTAATGTTATTATCATCAACTGCTAAAAAATGTTCATTTTTTGCTCTAATCTCTCTTAAGCTTATTGAATTTTCCTTCAGTTAACGACATCTTATCTCTATATACAATGACGCTCTGTCCGATAACGACAGGCGCTGCGGGGATTCTCAAGAAGACCTCTTTTCTTAAAAATTGCGTGCAATCACCGTTTCACTCTTCTGTTTGCCAATGCGATAAACATCATCTGCTGGCATAGCGTAGTACTCTGGGCGGAAGAGCTCAAGCGACAGGACGTCCTGTGCCCAGCCGATCTTCTTGAGCGTCTGCAGGATGCCGTCGAGGTCGATGCAGCCATCACCCGGCCAGACGCGGTCGTCATCGCGCAGGGCGCCGTACTGGAAATCCTCCGTGTCGTTGAGGTGGACGATGAAGATCTTCTTGCCATCTGCCTGTGCGAGGTCCGCAAGGCTCGAATGCATGCCGTGGAAGTGGAAGCAGTCGAGCGTCAAGCCGACGTTCTCCATGTCAAGTTCCTGGATAATGTCATACGCTTCGCCAAAATCATTGATGGATGCCTCTGGATGGCCGAGGAATTCGACAGAGAGGCGCATGTCCGCTTCGCCGCAGATCTCACCCATCTCCTTGAGGCACTCCAGTGTCGACTTGCGGATGGCCTGGCGCGTGACCTTCTTGAGGCCGACCGTCGGTACCGTGATGACCGTCTTGCAGCCGATCTTCTTGCCCCACTCGCACATCTCGCGGAGCTTGCGCAGCGTCTCCTTGTAGTCATCGTCCGGCAGGTTGTTGAAGTACTCGAGTGTGTTGAACGCCCACGGCTTGACAGGATGCGTGGCGAAGTACTCGGCCAATTCATCGATGGAGTGCACCGCGAGATAGTTCTTGAGACAGTCCATCGTACGGATCTCGATCATGTCATAGCCGTACTTCTCGCAGAGTGCCAAGTCCTGTTCGAGCGTCGTGCCCTTGCATTTGAGTGCCGTTGCTTCATTCATGCTGAGTTTCATGTCAATACTCCCCTTCTCTTGTTCATCTTCATCTGTCCGCATCCTAGATAAGCATCTTGCGCTTCTTTGCACTTCTTATGGTATAATAGAGGTGCAGTCTCGGGTGCATCGAGGTTGATTGGTATCTTTGTCTATCATTATATCCAGATTCAGCTTATTCTTCCTCCGTATTGTTGTCGTTTTCAGAAGAGCGTGACGCCTACACAGATGACAAACTACGGGGACTTCTCGACGCACCGAGGGGGAATCCCATCAAAAGTACTCTATTATCTTGCGTTCCTTGCATTCTTATTAATCGATGAGGTGATCTCTTGCTCCAGTATTTCATTCCGCGAAAATCCAGGAAAAGCGAACCAATCGCAAGGCAGGCCCAGCTCCTGAGCGTCTGTGAGATCGATGCATCTCACGGCAAGCTACCGCGCACGATGCACGCACACGAAGACCGCGCCGAGATTATCCTCGTGACAGGCGGTCACGGCAGCTTCAATATCGATACAGGACATTATCTCGCGACGAAGGGCGATGTGTTATTCTTCGATCCCGGCATCCTGCACGATGAAACCACGATCGACGGAGACCTGACCACCTCATGCCTTGCAGTCTCTGCCTTCCAGCTGCCGGGGCGACAAAAAAATGAGATGGTCGGTCACCTTTACGCGCCGCAGCTCTCTCTCGGCGCACAGTTCGAGGATGTCCAGGCGCTCTTCCGCTCGCTGACGCATCTGGCCACAGCAGGCGATGACGTGCCTATACTCGACCAGTTGACCTGCGTCATACTCTGCAAACTCGACGAAGAACTGACACGCCACGGGCAGGAGCCACTCCCACAGGAAGATTCGCTCGGCCTTACCGTCAAAGCTTATATCGATGCCCATTACCGCGAGGAGATCACCCTGAAGTCCATCGCCTCGGACATGAACTTCAATTCCTACTATCTCGCACATGCCTTCCGCGAGCACATTGGCTACTCGCCGATGCAATACATCATCCGCCGGCGCATCGGCGAAGCCCAGAACCTCCTGATCACCACAAGGCGCAGCATCACGGACATCGCCCTCTCCTGTGGCTACAACAACTCCAATTACTTCCAGAGCGTCTTCAAGCGCCTCGTCGGCATGACGCCTGGCCAGTATCGACGCGACTGGGTCCAGAACCCTCTGCCAGAAACGTGAAACAGCCCGCTCATATGAGCGGGCTGTTTCATGCTTGCTGTCTCTCGTGCGTGACAACGGTGTAGATGCCGGCCATGATCATGAGCATGCCCAAAAGGATATGCAGCGTCATGGGTTCGCCGAGGCAGATAATGCCGCCGATGACGCCGACGATCGGCACAGCCAGCACCGCGACGGATGCCTTGCTGACCTCGATGTGCTGCAGGATCCAGCTCCAGAGAAAGAATGCCAGAGCGGAAGCGAGCACGCCGTTGTAGAGCAGGCAGAGGATGGATTCTTTATTCCAGATGACCGGTCCCTGCGGCACGGCTGTCGTGTAGACGAGCAGCGTCAAGGATGCACAGACCATCTGCCACGTCGTCAGGGAAATCGCGTTGACATCCGACAGCTTGAACTTGACGAAGATGCTCGCGAGGCCCCAGAAGACGGCGCTCAGAAGGCCGATGAAGATGGCCGTGACATCGCCGCCCGCATGCACATCCATGAGGACGGCCATGCCGGCAAGGGCCAGAACAATGCCGAGCCCGTTGCGCCATGTCAATTTCTCTCCAAGCAGGAAGTGCGCCATGACGGCGGCAAAGACCGGCATGCTGTAATTGAGCACGGAGACCATGCCTGCGCCGAGCGTCACCATGCTCGTCTGCGCCGCGATGTTGTTGAGTCCCATCTGCAGAATGCCTGTGAGAAAAATCCACGGCCAGTACTTCTTCTTCGGCAGCGGCAAGCGCAGCCAGAGCCAGACCGACAACAGGACGGCCGCACCGAACAAAAATCGGTACGCCACAAAGGTAATGGGCGGGAAGAACGAATTCGCCGTCTTCATGACGACCCAATTCATGCCCCAGATCAGATAAATCAAGCATAATGCCTTGATCAAGAAAATCGCCTCCTACAAATGCGCAACGCCATTCACATATATCTTTTATACTACCACATCGAGTCAAAAGAAAAATAAGATTCACAGAATCATAGCGCATCCTGTCAGACGCCTTGACAACCCCCTGTCCCTGCTCTATACTGAGCTTATTACATTGATGTACATCGATATGACTACAGGAGGTGCTTTCGATGGATTCCATGGAAACCGTCAAGATTCTCAAGGCCCTGGCAGATGCCAACCGGCTGCATATCCTCGAGCTTCTGGGCAGCGGGGAGCAATGCGCCTGCGTGCTGCTCGGAAATCTGGCACTTTCACAGCCAACACTCTCACACCACATGAAAATCCTCTGCGACGCAGGACTCGTCACGAGCCGCAAGGCGGGAAAGTGGATCTACTACACACGCCAGGCCGAGACGCTCGACAGAATCGGCGCCTGCCTCCAGGCACTCGGCCACACAACGCCGACAGATGACCTGGCCACTGACTGCCGCTGCCGCGAGTGACGGCAGTATTTTTTTCTTTTATAGATTTACAAATTTCTATCTATCTATCCAAGAGGTGTTTTCTATGCAACATGAACAAGCGGGCGGCATCAATTTCTTCCAGCGCTACCTGACCGTCTGGGTCCTGCTCTGCATGATCGTCGGCGTCGCCATCGGCCATTTCCTGCCGTCTGTGCCCGCCTTTCTCTCGACACTCCAGGTTGACGGCATCTCGATCCCGATCGCCATCCTGATCTGGCTCATGATCTACCCGATGATGATGAAGGTCGACTTCAAGAGCGTCAAGGCCGTCAGCAGGGCGCCCAAAGGACTCTTCGTGACCTGGATCGCCAACTGGCTCATCAAGCCGTTCACGATGTACGCCCTCGCTTATCTCTTCTTCTTCGTCATCTTCCGCGCCATGCTGCCAGAAAACCTTGCCACGTCTTACCTGGCCGGAGCGGTGCTTCTGGGCGCTGCTCCCTGCACAGCCATGGTCTTTGTCTGGAGCACGCTGACGCGCGGCAACCCTGCCTACACCGTCATCCAGGTCGCCACAAATGACTTGATCATCCTCGTGGCCTTTGTGCCAATCGTCAAGTTCCTGCTCGGCGTCTCTCATGTCACCGTTCCGTATGATGTGCTGTTCCTGAGCATCGTCCTCTTTGTCGTCATCCCGCTGATTGGCGGCATCCTCACGCGCCTCTCCGTCATCCGCCGCAAGGGGCAGGCCTACTTTGACCAGATCTTCGTCCACAAATTCGACGGCGTGACGACCTGGGGCCTGCTCTTGACGCTCGTCATCATCTTCAGTTCCCAGGCACAGGTCATCCTCGAGAATCCCCTGCACATCGTGCTGATTGCCGTGCCGCTCATCCTGCAGACCTTCCTGATTTTCTTCCTTACCTACGGCGTTTGCTATCTGCTGCGCCTGCCCTTTGCCATCGCCGCCCCGGCCGGGTTCATCGGCGCCTCGAATTTCTTCGAGCTCGCCGTTGCCGTGGCCATCGCCCTATTCGGCGTGACGAGCCCCGCAGCTCTCGCGACGACCGTCGGCGTGCTGACGGAAGTCCCCGTTATGCTGACGCTCGTGCGCATTGCCAATGCGAGCAGGCAGCATTTCCGCAACTGAACACAGCAAAAAATAAACCATCCGTATGGATGGTTTATTTTTTGTGAAACGATGTCTCAGGCCTCAGCCGCTTTTTTCTGACGCAGTTCGATGTACGAAATGATCAGGTCAGCTGCGGCCTCGAGCGAAATCTTGCTCGTGTTGATCATGAGGTCGTAGTTCTGCGGATCGCCCCAGGTGCGACCCGTGTAATAAGCATAGTACTGCTCGCGGTGCTTATCCTCGGCATCGAGCTCCTTGATCGTATGGCCGGCATAGTGCGTCTTGGCGCGGGCCAGGCGGTAATCATCATCCGCGTAGATGAAGAAGGAATATGTATTGGGTTGATCCTTGAGGATGTAGTCCGCGCAGCGGCCGAGGAATACAGCGCTGCCGTCCTCTTTCGCGACCTCGAGGATGACCTTGGCCTGCTCGATGTACATGCGGTTGTGCTGCGGCACGCGCTCATAGGCGTAGTCGCCGAGGTTGCCAAGGCAGTTGTCCGGCGCATTGTACGAGCGCTCAATGAGATCGTGGAAGTTCGCCTCATCGCCGAGCTTCTCGGCAGCCATGGCCACGACTTTGCGGTCATAGCGGCGCACCCCCATCTTCTTCGCCACGAGGTCTGCGACCTCACGGCCGCCGCTGCCGTACTGACGCGTGATCGTGACAAGCGTGTTCTTTTCCATAAATTCCCTCTCCTTCCAAAATACAAAGAAATTCTAAACATAAAGCCGGCTCATCCATAGAACAAGCCGGCTGTACATATAGCAGATATCAGAGCTCGCCTTTTGCTTCACGAGCGATGAGGTCACGCATGATCTGCGGATAGACCTTATCGAGCTTGTAGAAGAACAGGACGAGAAGCAGGACAGCCCAGACGAAGATCGGGCCCCACTCGTAGATGGAGACGATCATGTTGATGACGTCCTGAGACTGAGCGACTGCACCCGAAGAAGATGCAACATAGCCAACGTAGGAGAGCAGGCCCGTCAAGGCTGCACTCGTGAGGCCGGAGCCAACCTTCGTGCCGACGGAACCGCCGGAGAAGATCAGGCCTTCCTGGCGGATGTGGGTCTTCCACTGGCCATACTCAACAGCATCGCCGAGGAAGCCGAAGATGACGGACTGGACCGGAGCAAAACCGATGCCACGGATGACGCAGCTGAAGACGACCCAGTTGAAGTCCGTCGGGTTCAGCAGGAAGATCGCATGACCGACGAAGCAGATGATGACACCGTAAAGGCTCATGTTGCGCTTGCCGAAACGCTTGAGGAGTTTCGGGCTGAAGACGGCCATGACAAAGATCGTGATGAGCGTCTCCAAGAGGTACAGTCCGCTGTACAGCGAATCATCCATGAAGATGTACTTGCAGTAATACGGCAGGATGGTACCGGTGATCGTGAAGATGACGTTCTGCATCATCCAGATGATCATGCCAGCCCAGAAGTATTTGTTGACGGCCAGGCACTTGAGTGCTTTGCCGACTGGTACCTTAGCGACCTTCTTGCGCGCCTCGATGACGACCGTCTCTTTACATTTCGAGAAGCAGAAGAGCAGCAGCAGCAGGGCAACGACAGCCCATACGCTCATGACTTCGACCCAGGCCATCTGATTGTCGCCAAAGATCTTGACGAGCGGCAGCGTAGCCGAGACGGAAAGGATACGGCCCCAAGGAGACAGGCACATACGCGTGATGGAAAGCATGTCACGCTCTTTCGAGGAGCGCGTCATCATCGCGGACAGCGAGCCGTACGGCAGGTTGAGTGCCGTGTAGCAGACCGTCGTGCAGAGGTTGTAGGTCACGAACAGGTATGCAAACTGCATAGCCGAGGAACCATGTGGTACCGTATAGATGAGGACGATGGAAATAGCGAATGGCACGCTCATCCAGAGAATCCACGGTCTTGATTTGCCCCATTTGGAATTCGTGCGCTCTACGATGAAGCCCATGATGACATCGGAGAAACCATCGAAGCAACGGGAAATCAACATGACCAGACCGACCATGGCCGGGTCGATGCCCGCGTAGTCGGTGTAGAAGAATGTCAGGATGCCCATTGCACCCCAGACGACGTTCTGTGCCGTATCACCGAGACCGTACGCTATACGCGTCAGCCAAGGCAGATGCGCACCGGATTCAGCCGGAGCTGCTCCTGGATTACTCATTGAAAACCCCTCCCAATTGAATATTGAATGATGATACATTTGATATCTCGTGGATGAAGTCGCTCTTCATCTCTATCTATATACTATATTAATATTTTTCGAACTATTTCATCTATACTTTCTTGTCTTTCTTGAGTATGTTATGATTTTCTTTTGTTATATTTCTTAGCATTTTCAATGCTTTCTTGGGGCTATCTTTATGAAGGCGAATTATCTTGCTATAAAATATTGTTTTTTGCCTCTAAAACAATAAGAAAAGCGGTCAAACGCCATGCATCTGACCGCTTTTCTAGTAATCTCTCTGAGGGCCGACTCACCGAAGGCCGCCATGTGTCGTCAGGTAGACGCCGCCAAAGATGGCCGCTGCGCCGAGCAGTTCCATGATGCCGATGACCTCGCCGAAGCAGAGGACACCGCCGATCATGCCGACGACTGGCGTGATGTTCTGGAAGATGGAGGTGACGCTGGCACCGGCATTGTGCACGCCGATGTTCCAGAAGAGCATCGCCATGACGCCGCCGAAGATGACCGTGTAGAAGAACGCAATCCAGAGCGTGGGCGTCAGCATGACGGGCGCGAACTGCCCCGTCACCAAGCCGTAGCCCGTCACGATGAAGGCGCCGAAAAGCCCGGCCCAGCCCGTCGTCTGGAGCGCAGACATACGGCGCATGATCTTCAGGGCAATCAGAGAATACGTCGTCCAGGCCACCTGCGCAAGCAGGAAGAGGATATCGCCTGCATTGAACGACATCGTCTGGATCACGTTGAGCGAGCCGTGGCTGATGACGAGCAGCGCGCCGAGGAAGGACAGGACGATGCCTCCCCAGGCCAGCAGGCTCAGCCGCTCGCGCACGAAGATGACCGCCATGAATGCCGTGATGGCGGGGCTGGCCGCCGCGATCAGCGTGCAGTTCGTCACCGTCGAGATAGCGAGGCCCGTGAACTGCATGACATTATTGAGCCCAATGCCCGTGACCCCCATGAAGAAGAGACCGAGGAGGCAGCTGCGCGGCGGCAGCAGGCGCTCGCCGCGGTAGACGGAGAGTGCCAGGAGCGTCGTGCCAATCAGGTAGTAGCGCATGGCCGTGATCGTCACAGGCGACCAGGTCGTCACGAGCCACTTGATGCAGAGCGGCTGGATGCCCCAGATGATCGTCGTCGCCGCCAACAGGAAATACGTCTTTCGTTTTGTCGCTTCGTCCATATGAGACATCCTCCTTTTTCTAGCGTCTCGATCTCTGCTGCTCGTCATTCAATACCTGTCATCAGGTAGACGCCCAGGCAGGCGAAGACGACAAGCGTCTTCAGGAGCGTCAGGATCACAACGTCGTAATACGACTCGCGATGCGTCAGGCCGCAGACGGCGAGCAGTGTGACGAGTGCGCCCGACTGCGGCACGGTGTCGATGCACTCAGAGGCCATGCAGATGATGCGGTGCAGGACATCTGCACTCATGCCGATCTGCTGCGCCCAGGCTAGCCACTCCTGTCCGAGCATGCCGAGGGCAATCGTCATGCCGCCCGAGGAAGAGCCCGTGACGCCCGTCATGATGCCCGTCGTCACGATGGCAGACATCAGCGGGCCGTCGCCGAGGTGCAGGCCGAGCAATGCTTCCTTGATGATCGTGAAGGCTGGCAAGGCTGCGATGACACAGCCGTAGGCGTAGCCTGAAGCTACGTTGAGGATGGCCGTCGTCGAGCCGATGGCTCCCGTGTTGATAGGCTTTGAGAGACCGCCCTTGAGTCTCAGCCGTCTGCGGCCGATGATGGCCGCGACGATGGAGCTCACGATAAGAGCCGCATTGATGGACCAGATGGCCTGTACCTTGTCGACGCCGCCCGCGAGCAGGGAGAGGTGCAGTGGGATGAAACTGTCGAGGCTTTCCGGATCCCAGTGGTACGCCCAATCCCAGTGGAACGGATTGCTGATCAGGAGATTCAGCACGATGACGAGAAGCAGCGGCAGTGAGGACAGGCGCCAGTCCGGCAGAGCCTCCCGCGACTCCTCCGGCTCATTGAGCACATGGTAACCGTATCCCTCACCCTTTGCCTTGAGTTTCTTGTGGCGATAGCTGATCCAGCCCCAGGCCAGTCCGAAGTAGAGCACGGCACCGATGAGGCCGAGCACCGGAGCCGACCAGGTCGAAGTGCCAAAGAACGACGTCGGGATGATGTTCTGGATCTGCGGTGTGCCCGGGATGGCCACCATGCTGTAGGTGAAGATACCCATCCAGAGCAGCCCCGGCAACAGACGCTTCGGGATATCAGCCTGCTTGAAGAGGATGGCAGCAAATGGGTACATGACAAAGGCGACGACGAAGACAGAGAGACCGCCGTACGTCAGGACGCCGCATCCGAGCAGTACGGCCAGAATGGCCTTGTCGCGGCCCAGCGCCGAGACGATCTTGTCGGCCACGGCCGCCGCGAGCCCGCCCTGCTCCATGATCTTGGCGAAGACGGCGCCGAGCAGGAAAACGGGGTAATACGTCTTGATGTACTCCGCGGCTTTCGTCATATAGATCTCACTGTAGACCGGCATGGAGGCGTGGCCGCTGCCGATGGCGGCGACGACGGCGAAAATCGGTGCGATGAAGATGATGGAATAGCCACGATACGCGAAGAACATCAAAAGTATCAGGCTGAAGACAATCATGCTGATGCCCATGGGGATAATTCCTTTCTAGATGATCCTGAATGATTCCAAGAGAAACGGTGAACCGGCAGAAAAAAAGGCTCCCCTGCCCATAGTGGACAGGAGAGCAGCCTTTCTGGGAATCCGATGCCTTATGGCAATCAGATATGTGCTTTTTCCTTGATGTACTTGCGAGCTTTGATCGCGTACTCGAGCGGGTTGGCTTTGGCCGGATCCTGCTCAGCTTCGACGATGAACCAGCCATCGTAGTCGCTGTCATTGATGATGTCGAAGACCGGACCGAAGTCGAAGTCGCCATCGCCCGGGACCGTGAACATGCCTGCGCGGACGCCTGCGAGGAAGCTCATGTTCTCTTCCTTGACTTTGTTGCGGATGTCCATGCGGATGTCCTTGAGATGTACGTGACGGATGCGCGGCAGGTACTTCTTGAGGATGTAGATCGGGTCCTCACCGGAGCAGACGAGATGGCCCGTATCGTAGAGCAGGAAGACGAGGTCTGGATCCGTCATCTCCATGAGGCGGTCAATCTCTTCCGTCGTCTGGACACAGGTGCCCATGTGATGATGGTACGTCATCGTCAGGCCAATCTTCTTGGCGACAGCACCGAGCTTGTTGAGGCCCTCAGCGAGCGTCTTCCACTGCTCTTCCGTGTTGTGCGGCTTGTCGCGGAAGACAGCCTTGTCGAGCTTGCCCTGAACGCTCGTGCCCTGCTCTGCGACGTTGCAGAACTTCGCGCCCATGGCTTTGAGGAATTCACAGTGCTTGATGAAGTCTTTCTCGACCTGCTCGTACGGCTGCGTGAGGAGGTAGGAGCTGAACCATGCGCTGGCGATCTGGAGTCCGCGCAGATCAAGAGCCTTCTTGAGGACGGCCGGATCTTTCGGGTACTTGTTGCCGATCTCGCAACCCGTGAAGCCAGCCAGAGCCATCTCGCTGACACACTGTTCAAACGTGTTCTCTTTGCCGAGATCCGGCATGTCGTCGTTCGTCCAAGCAATCGGAGCGATACCAAGTTTGATATTAGCCATTTGATAAACCCCCAAAATTCAATTTATACAACAGGGCCTCCCCGCCGCAGATGCGGCAGGTACCCTTCATACACAAGATAGACAAGAAAACGGATCAATACTTGCGAGCTGCATCGTAATGCGGCTTCATGAGATTCTCGTAGCAGTCGTGGATCTTCTTGCTCTTGGAGACCTGCGCGACGCCGACACGCCACCAGTCACCGTAACCATGAACCATCGTCTTCGGCATGACCTTGCAGTCGATGAGCGTCGAGACTTTCTGCTTCTTAGCATCTTCGATGGCCGCGATGAGCTCTTCCTCGGTATGAGCCGTGTAGCTCTTGCAGCCGTAGGAAGCGGCGTTCATGGCGAAGTCAACCGGTACATAGGCACCGTCGAGCTGGCCCGTCTTCTCGTTGCGGAAGCGGAACTCCGTGCCGTAGCTGCCCTGGCCATGGCCGATCTCGAGGTTGTTGATGCAGCCGCCCTGCATGTTGTCGAACAGGATGACGTTGATCTTCTTGCCCTCAGCGATGGACGTCGGCAGTTCCGAATGGAGCATCATGTAAGCGTAGTCGCCAACGAGCGCATAGACTTCGCGCTGCGGCTCAGCGAGCTTGACGCCGAGTGCTGCGTTGACTTCATAGCCCATGCAGGAGAAGCCGTACTCGACATGGTAGCTGCCAACCGTCTTCGGACGCCATACGCGCTGCAGGTCGCCCGGCAGGGAGCCCGATGCACCGACGATGATGCCGTTCGGATCCATGTGCTCTTCGAGCAGACCGAGGACGCGCGTCTGCGGCAGCGTCTCGCCGACTGCCTCTTTATAGGCTTTCTCTGCAGCCTTGTAATCGAAATCATCGTCGACTTCCGGCACGAAGTTGTCGCCGAACTGGATGTGGAAGACACGCTCGACTTCCTTCGTGTAGGCTGCCTTTGCGGCTTTGATGTCCGCAGCATAGGCATCCGATACATGATAGCCCGTCTTGCCGAGGGCCTCGTCGAGCATCTCGAGTGCCGCACCGGCATCGCCGACGACCTGGATGCCGTCGAGCTTGTAGGCGTGGAAACGGGAGACGTTGATGTTGACGTACTGGACGTTCGGGTTCTGGAAGATCCACTTGGAGGACGTCGTGAAGTCCGTGTAGCGCGTGCCGACGCCGATGACGACATCTGCATCTTTGGCGAGCGTGTTGGCTGCGAGGCCGCCCGTCTCACCAACACCGCCCATGTTGAGCTCGTGCTCCCACGTGATCGTGCCCTTGCCGGCCTGCGTCTCGCCGAACGGGATGCCGTACTTCTCAGCGAATTTCTGGAAGACAGCCTCTGCCTCGGAGTACTTGACGCCGCCGCCGAAGATCATCAGCGGGCGCTCAGCCTTCGCGATGGCCTTGACAGCCTCTTCAATGGCGCGCTCCGTCGGTTTTACGCGGTCGATGTGATGAACGCGCTTCTGGAAGAAGTAATCCGGGTAATCCCAGGCCTCGCCTTCGACATCCTGCGGCAGAGCGATGCAGACAGCACCCGTCTCAGCCGGATCCGTCAGGACGCGCATCGCATTGATGCAGGCCGTCATGAGGATCTCAGGACGCGTGACGCGGTCCCAGTATTTGCAGACGGCGCGGAAAGCGTCGTTCGTCGTCGTCGTCAGGCTTACCGTCTGCTCCATCTGCTGGAGTACCGGATCCGGCTGGCGGTCAGCGTACGTGTCGCCCGGCAGGAACAGGACTGGGATGCAGTTTGCCGTAGCCGTAGCAGCTGCCGTGACCATGTTGGCAGCACCCGGGCCGACAGAAGACGTGCAGGCGTACATCTGCTTGCGGCGCTTCTGCTTTGCAAAGCCCATCGCTGCGTGTGCCATGCCCTGCTCATTGCGGCCCATGCGCATGATCAGATGGCCCGGATCCTCTTCGAGCGCCTGGCCGATGCCGATGACATTGCCGTGGCCGAAGATGCCGAAGATGCCTTCGAACATCGGCACTTCCTTGCCGTCAAATTCTACATACTGATTATTGAGGAACTTCACGAGAGCCTGTGCTACCGTGAGTCTGATTGTCTTAGCCATTGGAATCCCCTCCACTATGCCACGTTTCACCACGTCGCGGATACGCTATCACTTCTTGTGCGGCTGCCAGATCTTCGAATCGGCATCCGGCTCGAGCAGCCAGGTGTGCTCCGGCAGGTCATTGCGCGTCTTCTTCCACGGATCGCCGTCGAGATGACGAATCATCCAGCTGTACCAGATGGCGTAGCCAGGAGCTGCGCACTGCGGATGCATGTAGCCGCCCGAGATCTCCGACCAGGTGTTGTCCTCGATCTTGAAGACGTTGTCACCGATGAACGCACAGCCAAAGCCCTGCGGACGGTCGACTTTGTAGGTGTAGACTTCCGGCTGCGGATGATTGTGCGGCGTGTAGCCCGTCCAGCAGCCCGGCGTCATGATGACTTCGCCGTTGACCATGTTGGAGTACGGCGCATTGTCGTAATCGAAGATCGTGCGGACCGTGCGCTCTGCCGTGCCCTGCCATACGCCGCCGCCGAAAACGTCAGCCTGGACATCTTTCGGACGGTAGAAGACCGGCTCAAAGTCGCGGTCGTTGAGCGTCTTCTGGATCAGAAGCTCCGATTTCTTCAGGGCCTTGACGACGACCTTGACGCCGTGCGGCACGTGCAGGCAGTACGGGTTCTCGTCGAGCAGCGACTCACGATGCATGAGCTCTTTCTTGCCATTCCAGCAGATCTCCACATCGCCCGTCGTGATGACGAATGCCGTCTCCTGAAGGGGATCTTCGAACTCGACGATCTCGTTCTCATCCATCTCCTGGTAACCGATATCCATGAGCATATCGCTCTCGCGCGTCGTCATTGCATTGTAGCCGTGCTTGAGCTGACCTAAGCGACCGAATCTCATAATGCTGCCTCCCAATCCAATTCCGTGATGACTTTCTCGTCTTTATGTTCCTGCATGAAAGCGTCAATCTGCTCGACCGTCTGCATGGCATCTGAGCAGCTGTGGCTTGCGACGACCATAGCGGCATGTGCCGTGCCGTGCTGCAGAGCCTGCGGCACCGTCCAGCCTGCGAGCAGGCCGTAGACAAAGGCGCTGCCATACGCATCGCCGCCGCCGAACGACTTCAGGAGTTTGATGTGGTACGACTCGACCTTGTAGGCCTTCTTGTCGGCCGTGTAAGCGATCGAGCCCTTCTTGCCGTGCTTGATGATGACAATCTTGGCACCCTGCTCGATGTACTTCTCAGCGATGACGTGATCTGCCGGCTCCGTCGCCTCCTCGTCGAGGCCTTCCGTGAGGTTGACCTCATCGCGGGAACCGATGATGACATCCGCCATGCTCGCGAGCAGCGAGTAGTAAATCTGGATGTCCTTCTTGCTGCGCCAGCTGTACGGACGGTAGTCGATATCGAAGATGACGCGCGTGCCGTGTTTCTTGGCGTACTGGACGGCCAGCAGGCATGCCTCGCGCGACGGGCTCTTCGAAAGGGCCGTGCCGGAGACGATCAAGATCTTGCTGTCGGCGATGTACTGCTCATCGACATCTTCCGGCGCAATCTCGAGGTCTGCAACCTGGTCGCGGTACATCAGGATGCTCGACTCCGTCGGGCTCTTGATCTCCGTGAACGTCAGGCCCATGCGCTCGCCGTTCTTGGCACGCGTCATCTGAGACGTGTCGATGCCGCGCTCATTGAAGTAATTGAGGACAAAGTCGCCGAACTGGTCGTCAGATACACAGCCGATGAAGCCGACGTTCTTGCCCAGTTTGTTGATGCCGACAGCCATGTTGCCCGGCGAACCGCCGAGGTACATGGAGAAGGTCTTGACCTTGTCCAGCGTGCGGTTCAGTTCATTCGGATTGAAGTCCAGCGTGACGCGGCCGATCAGGACGACATCGCGTTTTTTATTTTCATCAAAGCTAATGAGTGCCATTTCTTTATCCTCCTCATGCCTTCTGTTCGAGACCGAAGATGTGCATGTGTTTCTTGACGTTTTCGTAGGTGCCCTGTACGATGGCATCGCTGAAGTCGAAGTACTTTGCCTGCGGGTTCGCTGCAGCGACTTCCTTTATCTTCGCTGCCGAAGCGTCGTACGACGCCGTGGCGATGTTGATCTTCTGGATGCCGTTGGCAAGGCAAGTCCGGAAATCCTCTTCCGTCAGGCCCGTGCCGCCGTGCAGGACGAGCGGCGTCTTGACGGCCGCATGGATTTCCTTGAGGCGGTCGATGCGGAGCTGCGGCTTCTCCTTGTAGTTGCCATGTGCCGTTCCGATTGCGACGGCCATCGCATCGATGCCGGATTCCTCGGCAAAGCGCTTGGCTTCCTCGACGCTCGTGACGAGGACATCCACGCTCTTGTAGTCGCCCTCCGCGCCGCCGACGCGGCCGATCTCACCTTCGACGTCAGCGCCGTAGCTCCTCGCAAGCTTGACGACTTCCTGCGTGCGGGCGATGTTCTCATCAAGCGGATATTTCGAACCGTCGAACATGACGGACGTGAAGCCGAGGTCGAGCGCAAGCTTGATCGTCTCCATCGTGCTGCCGTGGTCGAGATGAACGGCCGTCGGCATCGAGCACTTCTTGGCGGCCGCGATCATCACGGGGCCAAGCAGGTCGAGCGGCGAGTAGCGCAGGCGGCCTTCTGCAATCTGCAGGATCAGCGGAGCATGGAGCTCTTCTGCCGCCTTGATGGCACCCATGGCCATCTCCATATCCGAGACATTGAACGCGCCAATTGCGTATGTGTTGTCTGGCTTGCTTATGAGGTCTGTCAAATGTACGAGTGGCATGACCACCCCTCCTATTCTATCATGCGGGTTCTTGCGAAATCAGAAGAGTTCCTTGTAGATCTCGATGAGCTGTTCCTTCGTCGGGATGCGCATCGTGTTCTGCGGGCTGCCGCTCTCGAGCGCATCGGAAGCCATCTTGTCGAGCTGTGCGAGGAAGTCTTCCTTCTTGAAGCCGCGCTGCTCGAGCAGGGACTCTGCCGACGGGATGCCGACTTCCTTGCAGAAGCGCGTGACCTCTGCGACGAATGCCTCAGCTGCATCGTGGTCCGGCGTAGCGTCATCCGCAACACCCATGACGCGTGCAATCGTGGCAAAGCGTGCCGTGTTCTCCTCGATGGCGAACTTCATGCAGGCCGGCAGCAGGATGGCATTCGAGACGCCGTGTGCGATGTGGAACAGAGCGCCGATCGGGCGGCTCATGCCATGGACGATCGTGACGGAGGCATTGTTGAAGGCGATGCCGGCTTCCGTTGCCGCGATGCTCATCTGCAGGCGGGCTTCGACGTTCTTGCCATCCTTGTAGCAGATTGGCAGGTTCTTGTGGATCTTCTTGATGGCCGAGAGTGCGAACGTATCGGTCAGCGGCTGTGCCTTGCGGCTCGTGTAAGCCTCAATGGAATGGCAGAGCGCATCGATACCCGTTGCAGCCGTGACAGATGGCGGAGCCGTCATCGTGAAGGTCGGATCGACAACAGCGAGAGCCGGGATGATGGACGGGCCGCCGAGCAGCATCTTGACGTTGTTCTCCGTATCAGCGATGATCGTGTTCTTCGTGACCTCAGAGCCCGTGCCAGCCGTCGTCGGGATAGCGACGAGATACGGGACCGGCATGTCGATGTTGACATGCATGAACTCGTTGATCTTCTTGCCTTCCGGCTGCGTCGACATGAACATGATTGCCTTTGCCGTATCCATGGGGCTGCCGCCGCCGAGAGCAACGAGGAAGTCGCAGCCTTCTTCACGGTATACCTTCAGGCCGGCATCGACGATCTTGTCCGTCGGCTCCGAATTGGCACCAGCGAAGGTGACGTACGGGATATTCGCCTTGGCGAGTGCATTCTCGACTTTCGCCGCATTGCCGAACTTCACCATGAACTGATCCGTGACGATCAGGGCCTTCGTGCCCTTGCCCTGGATGTGCTGGCCGAGTTCTTCAATGACATTCGTGCCCGAGATGATCTTTGCCGGAACCATAAACGTATAACCCATGTTGTCCACTCTCCTATTCTGATGATAGTATCAACGCTGTTGTTGATAACCTTTTGATTACCTTATGGCTATAATTTAATACTTTTACATCACGTTGTCAATACTGTTTTGAGCTTTTTGGCAAGATTTTGCGGAATTTTATTTTTTCTGATAATCATGAGTAATCATGATTGCTCTATATGATAAGTGTTGCTTAAGACTTGCCGTTCCCGCACCGTCCAGTCCATGAAAAATGGTACTTTTTTCTGTTTTCTCTTGTTTCTTACCGACAATTCGCTTATAATGAAAGTAAACGAACCTACTCATAAATTGGTTATTTCTTGAATGTCTGTTGGCGTATGTTGTGTAATGATTCGACACCCCATGTGCCTCAGGCGCAGAAGCAGGTGATCTCTCATGAAAATCGATCGAATCAACCGCATCCATGAATTGTTGAAGAGTGTGCACAACATATCTATCAACGATCTCTGTGATACGTTCCAGGTCTCTAAGAACACCATACGCCGCGATATCGCAGAGCTCGAACAGCAGGGCCTCATCAAGAAGGTCTACGGCGGCATCGTGCTGGCCGAGCCGTCCGGCAGCCCGGAACCTTTCGCCTCGCGCGAGAGCCGCAATGCCGATGCCAAAAAGCAGATTGCCCGCATGGCAGCAGACTTCGTCCACGACGGCGATGTCATCTACATCGACTCCGGCACGACCACGATGCACATGATCCCGTACCTGACGGAGAAGCACCGCCTGACCATCGTCACGGCGAGTGTCCACGTCATCAATGCTGCATCCAACTACAGCAACCTCAATGTCCTCGCGACGGGCGGTTCGCTCTTCACCCCGTCCAAGGCGTTCGTCGGACCGCAGGTCATCCAGGTCTTGCGCCGCTATAATATATCGAAGGTCTTCCTCGCGAGCACGGGCATCTCGCTCGAGCACGGCGCGACGAACGCCTCGCCGCTCGAATGCGAGATCAAGCGCTGCCTCGTCGAGAAGGACTGCGAGCACTTTCTGCTCGTCGATGATTCAAAATTCGACGTCTCTTCTCTGATGAGCTACTGTACGCTCAAGGAGATGCAGTACATCGTGACCAACAAGATGCCGCCTGAAAAGTACATCTCGTACTGCACGGCCAACCACATCCAGCTCATCACGCCGGACACGATACGCGAAGAGGAATTCGAGAAGATCGCAACGATGCGTTGATCCACAGCAAAAGCGTTTAGGAGGTATTCCCATGAAAGAACAGCCCTTGTACATCGGCGGTCAGGAAGTCATGACCGAGAAGACCGTCCCTGTCTACAATAAAGAGACGAACGAAACCATTGCCGAAATTGCCGTCGCTGGCGAGGCAGAATGCCGTGCGGCCGTCGACGCAGCCGAGAAGGCCTTCCGCGAGGTCAAGCTCTCTGCCTACGAGCGCTACGAGATCATCCTCAAGGCCGCCAACCTCATGCGCGAGCGCACCGAGGAATTCGCCGCAGCACTGTCGGCTGAAGCGGGCAAGCCCCTGCGCGATGCCCGCGGCGAGATTGGCCGCGCCTACCAGACGCTGATCCTCTCCGCAGAAGAAGCCAAGCGCCTCAAGGGCGAGACGATCCCGCTCGCCGGCGCGCCGGGCTGCCAGCACAAGCTCGCATTCACCATCCGCCAGCCGCTCGGCGTCGTCTGCGCCATCACGCCGTTTAACTTCCCGGTAAATCTCGCTGCCCACAAGATCGGACCGGCGCTCGCGGCCGGCAACACCGTCATCTACAAGCCTGCATCGGCCACGCCTCTGACCGCCGCGCTCCTCTGTGACGTCTTCCGTGAAGCAGGGCTGCCGGCAGGCTGCCTCAACCTGCTGACCGGCCCCGGTGCGCTCGTCGGCAAATACCTGACAAAGGATGCACGCATCCGCATGTTCTCCTTCACCGGCAGCGTCCCCGTCGGCAAATCCCTGCAGGAGGCCGCCGGCTTCCGCCGCGTGGCTCTCGAGCTCGGCTCGAACTCCGCCAACGTCGTGCACGAGGATGTCAAGGACGTCAAGAAGGTCGCCGAGCTCTGCGCCAAGTACGCCTTCCTCAATGCCGGCCAGGTCTGCATCTCCTGTCAGCGCGTCTACGTCTCGCGCAGCATCTACCAGGAATTCTGCGACTACGCCGTCGCCTTTGCCAAGAACTTCAAGGGTGGCAAGCTCAGCGACGAATCGACCTGCCTCGGCCCGATGATTGCGGAGAAAGAAGCCGTCCGCATCGAGGGCTGGGTCAAGGATGCCGCAGCAGCCGGCGCCAAGGTACTGACCGGCGGCCACCGCCGCGGTGCTTTCTACGAGCCGACCATCCTTACCGATGTAACACCCGACATGGATGTCGTCAAGAATGAAGCATTCGCACCAATCTTCTCGATCATCCCCTATGACACGATTGAAGAAGCCATCGCCGGCGTCAACAACTCCCGCTACGGCCTGCAGGCTGGCGTCTTCACAAGCTCGCTCGCCATCGCCCACTACGCAGCCGAGCATATCGAAGCAGGTGGCGTCGTCATCAACGACGGGTCCAGCTTCCGCATGGATAACATGCCCTACGGCGGCGTAAAAGACAGCGGCATGGGCAAAGAAGGTCCGGAATACGCCATCCGCGAGCTCACAGAAGAAAAGACCATCATCATGAATTTCGATTAAGCTGCATAAACCAAAAAGCCGGC
>NZ_DGWR01000016.1:55697-268151 GCF_002395285.1 Mitsuokella sp. UBA4253
TGCAGCCGGCTTTTTGGTTTATGCACATGCTACGGTGGCGTAAGAACCTGTTTCGGCTTCGGCGTTCCGTTGAATGCGTCTCAGCACAAAAAAGAGGACAGGAGTTCCTGTCCTCGTAAAAAAGGTGGAGAGGTCTTCAACCATGGATGACATCGGTGTATTCGGGATAGTCGCGCAGGCGGTCGACCGGCGGGAAGCCGACGGCTCCAGTGAAGCGGCCGCGCTCCCAGTCGGGGCGCGTTGACCAGAACATGTCGGTGAAGTCGCGCTCATTCTCCGCCACGACCTGATACGACAGGAGCTCCGGAACGAACGTGCCATCAGGGCCGACTTCGGCCGCGAATTCCGTCACGATGCGCAAGTACTGCGCCTCGGGCAGATTCGAGATATCGACGTAATTCGTGCCGTCCTTGAGGACGATCTGGCGGCTCGCCTTGACGGTAGCCATATCATCCGACACTTCGATTGTCGCCCGCATACTGGCTTGCAAAGGAAGATGCGTCTTAGCCTTGAGCTGCTTGAAATGCCAATACTTCTTCTGCGTCTTGAAGGCCGGGTCGTAGATGGCCGGATGGCGCCACTCCGTCGTGTGCGTGCCGACCTTGAGGATGCTGTGGAAGTCGAGCCAGACCGCGAGGTCATCGCGCTCGGGGCCTTCTGCCTCGGGATGCTCGTAAATCTCCCGATTCTCCTCCGCCGTCAGTCCTTTCTTGTAGAAGCGGACCTGGCTGATGCGGCCGGGCAGATGCGTGAAGTACTTCGGCCGGCCAATCTCGGGGATGACGTGGCCGATGTAGGAATAGCCGACAAAGATCGGCTGGTCGTCCCACTGACGGACCTCGCTGTCATCCGAGATGCCCGCCACATGTGCCAAAGGCGTGCCATCGCAGTACGAATCGCCGCCCGCCTTCTTGTCAAAGGTCATCGTGTACTGCGCCCATTCGCCGATCTTTGCCTCGCCGCCCTGCCACGAATACTCCGTGATATCATGGCAGATGCCCCATTTGAGGCCGCCGGCGCGCTCCACGACCATGCGCAGGCAGTACGTCGCTCCCCAGCCTACGGACTTGCCGCGGACCATCAGCGGGTTGTGGCCCATCTCGCTCGGCCTTGCCAGGCGGTCGATGTCTGCCCAGACCATGCCGGTGAAGCCTTGCGGCGCGCGAAGATCGCGGCTCGCCGGTATCTCGATGTAATCGCCGTATTGCTCGAGCGCGACTTCCATGTGGCCGTCGACTTCACGGACCTTCGGCGAGCCGTGCAGCAGGGCCGTATGGCCGTGCCCCGACTTGTCGAGGATGCGCGGGATGATGCGGATGCCACCTTCAATCGAGACTTCCTTCGGCAGCTGGTCGGCAATGCTGACCTGATATTCGCCGCCCTGCTGGAACTTGTAGTGGAACTCAATATAGCGCTTCTCATGGCCGCGGAAGAACAGGCTCTTCGTCTCGGCGATGCGCTGATTGATGTAGAGCGGTACCGAGACAAAGATCTCGTGGTCGAGGTTGTTCGTCGCCTCAATGCCTGCGATCATGCAGTCAGCAGCCTCGCCCTGTCCGGCGCGCACGCGCATATGCGCGAAAGAGAGCTGCGTCGGCTCAAAGACGACGAGCTTCAATTCCGTCTCGCCGACGCGCAACATGTGCTCACCGGGCTGCACGGCCTGATAGACGGCTGCGAGCTTGCGTTTCTCCCCCGGTTCGAGCACGGCGACCTGGCTGTTCTCCTCACTGCCGAAGAGATTGATGGCATGCTCACACTTGTTGTCGAGCAGGTGGATGACAGCTTCTGCCATGGCCGTTCCCTTGTTCTCGGCCAGCGCCCGGACTTCGATATTGCCGTTGTTATCCAAGCGGCGCAGCTCGATATCCGTGAACTCGATGTCGGGCTCATCGTGCGTCAGATGGATCGTGTCGACGAGTTTCGTACTGCCATCTTCCTCAAAGCCGTAGAGCCGGTAGTCAAGCGCCTCTTCCGTCACGTCGAGAATGCCGTAATTGCTGCGTCCCGTAGCGGTGATTTCCGGGAATTCGCTGAGCAGGCGCTTGTCCTCGCGGGCCGCCGTGTACTCGGCCTCCGGATCCTGCGCACTGCCCTCGCAGACGTATACCGTGCGGGCACCGACTCTCGGGTCTACGGAGACCGACTTGATGTAGTAGTGGAGATGGCCGCCGAGCACAAGCTGTGCCTGGCAGCGCTCCGCAATCGGCACGATGTAGCGGTTGTTGAACGGGTCCGTGTACGGGTGATGCATCATGAGGATGCGCCACTTCGCCTTCTTTGCCGCCGGGCTCGTCAGGTCTTTCTCGATCCACTTGAGCGTATCATCGATGCGCTTGCGCGTCTCCCGGTCGAGCGGCATCTCGGAATTGACGGCATTCATCTCGAAGAGGCCCCAGGGATTGCTGTCGACCAACGTGAAGTGCGCCGGGCCGTAATCGAACGAGAATGTGTTGCCGCCGTCGGCCGTGTGGACTGTGCGCCCCTGCGTCGCCGTGAAGAACGCGTCGTAGTAAGGGCCGTCATCGTGATTGCCGTGGATGTAGTAGGCCGGGATGCGCGCGAGGACATCGGGAATCTTGTGGAACCAGTTGTCCTGATACTGATCGTGCTGATAGCCCGTACCGAAAGAAATGTCACCGCCGTGCAGGATGAACTCCGGTGCTTCCTGTACGGCAATCTTCTTGAAGAACGAACTGTTGTGAAAGAGATGCGAGTCTGACAGCGTCAACAGATGAAGGTGCTTTGGTGCCTCTGCCAGCGTCTGAAATGACGCAGCTGCGACCTCGCCGCCGCCCATGACTGTGTATGCATATTCCGTCGCCGGTGCCAGCCCCTCGATGACCGCCGTGTAGACACAGGCCCCGTTCGGGTACTCCTGGCAGGGTTCCTCGCGCTCATACGCGACATCGCCAAGATACTCCGCACCGTCTGCACTGCTCGCCGTCACCTTGAAATCCGCCGGCTCGATGGTCTCCCAGGCGATTGTGATCTGCGTGGCACGCGGGTCCAGAAGATAGGGCCCATTGATGATGTTCTTGTTCATAGTATCTTCCTTCCGAGACCTGACGTAATCCTTGCTTCAACTGCAGCCGAAAAACGGGACACCAAGGGACCGCGGTCCTATTCGTACTCTGATTTCCTCAATGCAAATCATTCTTTCCCTGTATTGATATAATAGTAGAGAAAGAATGATGTTGCAAATCTTTTGTTAAGCTTCTCCGTCCGCTTCTTTGTGCTTCTTAGCCCAGAGCGTCGGCACGATGAGCAGCGTCATGATGACGACCGAGGCAATCCAGAAGTTCGTGATTGTCTCGAAGTGATACGTCGTGACACCGTCGACAACGACCTTTGCCGAATCCATCAAGATGCCGTTGACGATATCCTGCAGAGCTGCGCCGCCGTAAGCGAGCAGGCCGATGACGCCCATCGCCGCACCAGTTGCCTTGCGCGGGCAGAGGTCAACGGCGAGCAGGCCGCCGACAAAGCAGAGGATGACACCGAGGCCGAAGCCGAAGATGGCGACGCAGGCAGCTGCGAGCGTCGGGTCGCCAGCCGGCACGTAGCAGACACCGGTAATGCCGATCAGCATGACGATGCCGAAGACAATCGTCGTGACGGAGTGATGCGAATGGAAGATCTTATCCGAGATGATGCCGGAGAAAAAGGAGCCGACACCGCCGAGAATCGGGGAGAGCGACATGATACTGCCGGCCGTCACGAGGTCAAAGCCCTTTGCTTCCTGCAGGAAGATGACGCCCCAGCTCGAGATGGAATAACGCGAGATGCCGAGGCAGATTGCCGCTGCAGCAAGCAGCCATACGTACGGGTTCTTGATGACCATGAGCTGTGCTTCCTTCGTGGAAACCTGCTGCTCTTTCTTTTCCTGGGCGACTTCGCCCTCAAACTCATTGGCAGACGGCAGGCCGTACGTCTCTGGCCGGTCGCGCATGAAGCGATACATGATGAATGCGAGCACGATGCAGGCGACGCCCGGTACGAAGAAGGCGGCATGCCAGCCGAGGGCGACGATGATCATCGAGGTGCCGAGGTACGTAGCGCCTTCACCGACGTAATGTGCGATACTGAAGACACCGTAGTACGTAGCGAGCTGACTCTTGGCAAACCATTGTGACAGGGAGACGATACACGGTGCTGAGCCCATGCTCTGGAACACACCGTTGACAGCCCAGAGCACGATGAAGACCCAGGTCGTATTGCTCATGCCGAGGATGGCATTGACGATAGCTGCGCCGAGCAAGCCGAGCGGCACGATTTTCTTGATGTTGCAGTGGTCAGCGATGAAGCCGTTGGCGCATTTGCCGATGGCGATGGCGACGAGCATGCCCGCACCCATCATGCCGAGTTCTGTCGGCGTGAAGCCGTCCTGGAGCATCGGCTTCTTCGCGACACCGAGTGTCATGCGCATGACATAGTACATGCCATAGCCGAGGATCATGGCCGTGACGGCCTGAACACGTGCTGTATGATACATCTTCTTGACCACAGCCTTGTCTTGGATGCGAGGCTTATCCGGTCCAGTCAGGAACCATTTCAGCATTTTCTCCACCTTACCTTTCCTACGAAAAAGCAACTTTGATTATTCCTTTTTCTCCAGACTCTCCGGAAAAGACTGGATTTTTTGTGATTTATCAGTATAATAATAGATATGAAGCTCACTTCCTCAAAAGGCAACCATCAAATCATCATTAACTGATCTTTCTGGAGTCTATTATACCGAAATGCTGGCATGGATTTCTCCGTTTTCTTGTTCGGCATTTTGCGAAAACTTATAATTTTTGTTTTAAATTCGCATTTATCCGTGTTCTGGCGCAGAAAGGTCGAAAGATATGTCTATCCTACCATTTGGCAGTCCGAAACAATCGCGATTCGAGCTCGGCAGGCGTCCTCACCTCGAGTCCATCGAGAACCTCGCCGCTACCACACCGTTCGGCACCTTGAAATCACATCATGACGTCGCAGAGATCCTCTTCGTCGAGAAGGGGCATTGCCGCATGCGCCTCAAAGAGGGCAGCCAGCAGCTGCGCACTGAAGATCTCGTCTTGATCAACAGCGATACGCTGCACGACTTCAAGACGAGCAGCTCCTTCATGGGCTTCACGATGCGCATCGGTGCACTCCATCTCTGCGGCCTGGCCCCCGGCCACCTCACCAAACATGACACACCGCTCGTGCTGCATCTCAGCAAAGAAGGGAGGCATGCCTTCTTGCGCGATCTGCTGCGGGAGACGAAACTCCTGGCAGCGCTCAACGGCGAGGACGATGAGCGCCGCGAGATTGGCGCCGCCTTGACGCAGGCCATCGTCGTCGCGGTCACTGCATTGGCCGAGGCAAAGGCGACGAGTGAAGAGAATCCTTCCTACACCATGGGCACGCGCATCAAGGAGTACATCGATGCCCATTACCTCGAGGACCTCAAGCTCCCCGACATCGCCGAGGCGCTCCACATCAACCTCTACTACCTCTCCCACACGTTCAAGGACCTGACGGGTTCTTCGCCGATGCAGTACATCATCCGCAAGCGCATCGAAGAAGCGCAGACGCTGCTGCTCACGACGAACATGACGATTACCGATATCGCCATGCAGTGTGGCTACAACAACTCCAACTACTTTCAGTCTGTCTTCAGCAACATCGTCGGCATGCCGCCCGGCAAGTACCGCAAGACATGGGCTCAGTAGAGCAAAAACGACAGAGACGCCCGCAAGATTTCATGCGGGTGTCTTTTTTATGTGCTATACTATAACAAATAACAATTCTTGATAACAGATTGGAGTATTACATGCCTATGGAATATAAATTGCACATCGGCTGCCACCTGTCCTCGGCCAAGGGCTTTCTCGCCATGGGGCGCGAGGCGTCGCGGCTCGATGCGGACACGTTTGCCTTTTTCACGCGCAATCCGCGCGGCGGCCGGGCGAAAGAGCTCGACCTCGCAGATGTCGAAGCCTTCCTGCAGTACAAGGAAGATGAGGGTATCGTCACGCTTGTCGCGCATGCCCCCTACACGATGAATGCCTGTGCCGCTAAGGAAAATCTGCGGCGCTTTGCGCACGAGGCGATGGCCGACGACATCCAGCGCCTCGAGCACCTGCCCGGCAATCTCTACAACTTCCACCCCGGCAGCCACGTCGGGCAGGGAACTGAGAAGGGCATCGAACTCATCGCACAGCAGCTCAACGATGTGCTCACGCCGGACCAGCAGACGACCGTCCTCTTGGAGACCATGGCGGGCAAGGGCACGGAGGTTGGCCGCACGTTTGAGGAACTGCGCGCCATCATCGACCGCGTCGAACACGATGACAAGCTCGGTGTCTGCCTCGACACCTGCCACGTCTGGGACGGCGGCTACGACATCCGCGAGCACCTCGACGAGGTGCTGACGGAGTTCGACCGCGTCATCGGCCTCGCACGCCTCAAGGCCATCCATCTCAACGACAGCCAGAACAAGCGCGGCAGCCACAAGGACCGCCACGCCCGCATCGGCGAAGGCCATATCGGACTCGATGCACTCGTGCGCGTCGTCCGCCACCCGGCGCTCAAAGACCTGCCCTTCATCCTCGAGACGCCGAACGATGCCGCAGGCTACGCAAGAGAAATCGCTTTGCTGCGCGAAAAAGCAGCACAATGACGTTGTCCCATCAAAAAAACCTGACCAGAAATGGTCAGGTTTTTGCATCCGGTCATCAGGGATGGAAACGGAACGTGTAGCGTCCGTGCGTGTTGACAGGTTCATCATAATCATTGCGCGCAGGGCTGTAGGTGAAGTTCACGATAGCCGCCAGAGCCGCTGCATCCATCTCCGGATAGCCGGAGGATGCTTCAATCTGCGGGCTCTCGACGCCTCCTGAGGCATTGATGATGTAATTGACGGTGACGGTGCCGACAGCCTTCTTCGCCTGCAAGGAAACCGGGTAGGCCGGCTGCGCGGTGCTGAGCTGCTGTGCGTGCACCTTGACGTGCTTGACGTGAGCCGGATCGCGGGCCGGACCGGCCTTTGGCTTGTCTGCATCGCCGCCCGGCTTGCCGTTTGGCGAGCCCTTGGCATTCGGCTTCGCATCAGCAGCAGGATGCTTGGCGGACGGATCCGCTGCATCCGCCTGCTTCTTCTCGGGCTGTTCCTTCTCGTCCTTCCGCTCGGTCTCGATCTCCGGAACGGCGACACTCTGGTCGACGACGATCGGATCTGGCTGCGGCGCATCCGTCTCCGATTCGGCCGGCGCCGCCTCTGCCTCTGAATTGTCATCCGACGGCTGCTCATCCTCTGTCACATTGTCGTAGATCTCGACATCGACGGGATGGCTTTCGGATGAAACGGCCTGGAAGAGGCCCGTCGCGGCCACGATCATCAGGATGATGATATGAACACCACAGGAAATCCCCCAGCCAGCTGCATTTTCTTTATCTTCTCGAAGCATCCTCTGCCTCACTTTCCGCCGGCATCAGCCGCGAGTCCGAACCGGCTGATGCCAGCTTTGCGGAAGTGATCGAGGAGGTCGACGACCTTGCCGTAATCGATGCCCTCATCGGCGCGCACGACAATCGCAAAATGATTGTTGCTGCGGTTTTCCTGCTGCGCCTGCTTGATGAGCGCCTTCTCTTCGATGGGCTGGTCCTCAAGGTACAGCGTACCGTCCTTCTTGAGCGTGACGAGATACGTCACGTTCATCTGCGTCTGAGCACTGGCCGCCTTCGGCATATTGACGTCAACCGTCTTGAGGTTGACCATGTAAAGCGTGCTGATCATGAAAAAGACCAGCAGGAAGAACATGATGTCAATCATCGGGATGATCATGACTTCCGGCTTCGTAAAGCTCCTTCTGTCCCGAAGTCTCATCAGGCTGCCTCCTCTTTGTTCATGCCATCGCACTCAGCGGCAGCCGTCTCGACCATCGAGAAGCACTGCTCCATATCCGTGACGATGTTCTCGATGCGCTGCGAGAAATAAGCATGAACCGTGAGCGAGATGATGGCAACGCAGAGGCCCATAGCCGTAGCGATCAGCGCTTCGCCGACGCCGCCCGTGATGGCCGTAGCCTGTCCCGATTCCAGATTGAAGACCGAGAAGGAAGTGATCATGCCGCTGATCGTGCCGAGCAGGCCGAGCAGCGGTGCCATCGTGACGATGACGCTGAGGTAGTAGAGGCGCTTGCGCATTTTCGCGAGCGCAATGCCGGACTGGATTTCCATGTAAGCAGACGGATTCTTGCGGGCTTCCGGCTTTTTCGTGATGACCGCGAACAGGATGTCAGCCAGGGCGCCACGCGCATGGTCGGCGATCTGCTCGGCCTTCTGCCACTTGTTGTTGGCCAGGGCCAGGTAAAAGTCACGGGCAAACGCGCGGCCAGAATCCATGCGCCGGAAGTACATCGCGCGCTCAATGCCGATTGAGAACACAAAAAGCGAACAGAGCAGCAGTACGTACATGACAATGCCGCCCTTCTGGAAAAACGTGATTCCTGTCGTCAAAAGTTCCATTATGATCTCCTTTTATACCTTTCTATACGATTCATGACAGGTCCTGAGGATCTGTCTTCTATCCTTGACCGCTGTCACGGCTGTCCGCCGAGCCAGTCTTTGAGATTGGCGATTGCCAGTTCTTTCGCGATGAGTCCGTGCGCATTCCAGATGACGGAATCGACCTCTAAGAGGTGATTCTCACGGACAGCTGGCAGCGTCTGCCAGAGCGGATCTTCCCGGAGCTCCTCATACCGCTTTTCCGCCGCTTCTGTGCTGCCGGCGCTGCTCGCACCGTAGCCGCTCGAAAGGACGAGATAATCCGCCTGGAGATCCGGCAGGGATTCCATCGAGATGGCGAGATTGTTCTTCGTCCGGTCGAGCGCCACGACCATCGGGTCCGGCCTGAGGTTGAGCAATTCATACATGAACCGGTTCGTCGCATTGGCGGAGTACGGATAGAGGCGTATCTCTTTCTGCATGATGCGCAGATACGCCACCGTCGCATCGCCGATATGGTTCTTGATGGCGAGTCTTGCCTGCTGCACCGTATCGTAATAGGCGCGCAGGCGCACCTCTCCCCTTTCGCTCTGCCCGATGGCCCTCGCTGCAGCGAGTTCTGTGACCTCTTCTTTCTGCAGGTCAAGCGGCACGACGGGAGCGATCTTGGACAGGGCACGGTACGTATTCCTGTCATAGCTGTCGCGCAGGAGGATGATGTCCGGGCTTGCCTGCTGCACGGCTTCCAAGTTGACCGTCTTCGTCTCCACATTGATGGGAATATTCTCGATGCCCTGCGCTTTCATCGTGTCGTAGAGATACGAGGTCGGGGCAAGGTGCGCTGCCGCAATGGGGATGCCGAGAGACACCGCCGTATCCTCCAGGCCGACGACCACGATGCGCTGCGGGTTCTCCGGAAGGACTGTCCTGCCGTATTTATGGGTGATGACGGTGCGGCCATCTTCTTCCGAAAACATCTTATCGGAGGCATTCTTCGTCTGGATAAATCGATTGGCAAGCTCGGCATCAATCGCCTCTGGCGCATCCGACCGCGGCACATCGGGATCAAAGAGCGCCGTGCTCTTGGCACTGCCGGAAGAAGCCTGGCTGCCGCAGCCAGCCAGCACCGCACTCAGCGCAATGAGCAGTGCGAAAAAGCCCGCGCTCAGAAGCCGGTTACGCATAGGCCTTCTCCTCTTTCGATGCGCTGCCCGCCAGGCGCTCACGGCTCACGTAGGGGATGCAGTACGGTCGGCCGGTGCGCGGATCGCGCAGCAGCTCGGCATCGATCCCGAAGACATCGGCGAGCATCTCTTTCGTGAAGACTTCATCCGGCGTCCCCTCATAGAGGAGCGTGCCGTGCCGCATGGCGAGCAGGTAATCGGCAAAGCGCGCCGCTTCATTGATCTCATGGATGACCATGACAATGGTCTTTCCATAAGCCGTATTGAGGTGGCGCACGAGCGTCAGCACATCCATCTGGTGTGCCACATCGAGGAAGCTCGTCGGTTCATCGAGGAACAGGATCTCTGTGTCCTGCGCGATGGCCATCGCAATCCAGGCGCGCTGGCGCTGGCCGCCCGACAAGGCCTCCACCGGCCGGTCTGCAAAAGCCGTCATATCGGTCTCCTGCAGGGCCCATTCGACCATGCGCTTATCTTCCTGCGTCGTGCGCGCAAAGAAACGCGAACGATGCGGAGCGCGGCCGTAGTTGACGAGTTCCCGCACCGTAAGCCCCGCAGGGGCCATCGGGTTCTGCGGCAGTATGGCGACCTTTTGGGCCAGTTCCCGGCTGTCTTCCGCGAAGATCGAGCGGCCATCGAGGAGCACCTCGCCGCCGAGCGGCGGCTGAATGCGGCAGAGCGTCTTCAAAAGCGTCGACTTGCCGCAACCATTCGCCCCGATGAGCGCCGTCACCTTGTGCGCCGGCACATCTAGGTTCATATTTTCTATGATCACATTCTTGTCGTAGCCGGCCTTCAGATGCCTGGCTGAAAGTTCCATGGATTCCATCCTTCCTTTTCAAGTGATTCCATCGTGCCGTCAGCCCCTGCTGCGCACGAGGATGTACAGGAAATACGGCGCGCCGATCAGAGAGACGATCAGGCCGACGAGCATCTCATCCGGCGCGATGATCACACGGGCTGTGTAATCCGCTGCCACGAGCAGCACGCCGCCCAAAAGAGCCGTCACCGGCAGATAGCGCCTGTGCGCCACGCCGACGAGCCGCCTTGCGATATGCGGGCAGATGAGCCCGATAAACCCGATGCTGCCGCCTACCGCCACACAGGATGAAGCCAGCACGACAGCAGCCATCAGGAACAGGAAGCGCGTCCGGTTCACCCGGATGCCCAGGCCCAGCGCGTTCTCCTCGCGCAAAGCCAGGAGGTCGAGTGTCTCATGGCTCGCCAGGAAAAAGAACGTGATGAGGAGCACGACGAGAAACAGGATGTCCACATGCGTCCAGCTGTTGCCGAAAATACTGCCGATCAGCCAGGTATTGATCTGCTGGAAGCGCGTCGGATCCAGGCCGACGATCAGCAGGATCTGCAGTGCGTGCAGGCCGGCTGTGACGGCAATGCCGTTGAGGACGAGTTTATAGGTAGAGGTCATGCGGCCGCGCTGGTGCGAGAGGAAAAAGACAAGTCCCGCAGCCAGGCCGCCGCCGATGACAGCGGCAAGCGGCTGCTCCCAGATGCCGAGGCCCGTCGCCTGAGGTGTCCCGTAGATGAGCAGCATGACAGCGAGCGCAGCGCCGGCATTGACGCCCAAGAGGCTCGGGCTCGCCAGCTCATTCTTGGAGATGGTCTGGAATACAGCACCAGAGACAGCCAGCCCCATGCCGATGAGGACGGCCAGGATGGATCGCACCATGCGGAAGTCAAATACCGTCAGGACCTCCTCCGGTGTTCCGCCTCCCAGAAGCACGGCAATCAGATGCGCTTTCGTGAAATAGTGGAACCCTGTCGCCAGGTGCAGGAAGAAGAGCCCCGCGAGCAGTGCTGCCAGTGTGAGTAGCGTGGCGAGATAGCGCCTGTTTCCCATCAGCCCCGCACCTCCTTCCGGTTGGCCAGGTAGAGGAAGAACGGCACGCCGACGAGCGCCGTCACAGCGCCGAGCGGGATCTCAAACGGCGGGAAGACCGTCCTGGCCACGATGTCGGCGACTAGGACGAGCAGTGCGCCAAAGAGCGCCGAGAACGGCACGACGAGGCGGTAGTCAATGCCCACGAGGCGCCGCGTGATGTGCGGCACGACGAGTCCGACAAAGCCGACCGGTCCCGCTACCGCCACGGCCGACCCTGCGAGGATCAGCACGGCAAGGCCTGCCCGCAGGCGGATGCGCGAAAGCTTTCCGCCGAGCCCGATGGCCATATCCTCTCCGAAGGAGAGCAGCGTCACCGAGCGGGAGACCGATACAGCAAGGAGGAGTCCCAGGATGGTCCATGGCATGACGCCCAGAATCGAGGCCATCCGGATCCCGCCAATGCCGCCGGCCGTCCAGTAGCTGAGTTCCTGTGCAACGTCAAAGAAGACGACGAGCACCTGCGTGACGGCCATGAATACCGCGCTGACCGCCGTGCCCGCCAGGGCAATGTAGACAGGCGTCAGGCCGTGCTTGAGCGAAGCCAGGACGAGGATGAAAGCCGTCGCGAGCGCCGCGCCGAAAAACGCACTGATGATCGTCACCTGCAGCGAAGCCGCCGGCAGGACAATCATCGCGAGCGCCAGGCCGAAGCTCGCGCCGGCGTTGATGCCGAGGATGGACGGGCTGGCCAGCGGATTGTTCGTCACGCCCTGCATGAGCGCGCCCGCCACCGCAAAACTCAGGCCGCAGACAAGCGCTGCCAGAAGGCGTGGCAGCCGCAACGTCCAGACCACGAGGTCAGAAGGATCCTGGCTGCTGCCAGCCTGCAGCGCGTGCAGCACGCCCGCCAAGGAAATATCGCGCACGCCGACCGTCAGCGAGAAAAGCGCGAGGGCGGCGAGCAAGGCGAGCAGTATGCCCGCCAGCAGTGCCGTCCGCTTTGTGGATGCCATCGTATCGCTCCTCTCGTCAGAAGTCAGCCGTCAGCGAGAGCATGAAGGTGCGCGACTTGCCGAGGAAGATGCCGTTGTTCTGGAGCGCGCGCCAGTAGTTGCGGTTCGTGACGTTGTAGACATCACCGCGCAGCGTGAGCGGCACACCGCCAGACTTGAATTTATAGCGCGCACCGAGATCCCAGGTCGCCCACGGCGAAACGCGGAAGCTGTTGGCCTCGTTGATGTACGACGAGCTGTTGTAGGTGAGCTTCGTCGTCAGCGTCAGGCCCGGAACCGAAGCAATGTCCTGCTCAAGGCCCATGACGCCATTCCAGCGCGACGTCGCGGCGACGCGGTTGCCGTCGTAGAGGCCGCCTTCCGTATTGCGATACGTCGCATCGAGGAACATCAGGCCACCCATGAGACGCGTGCCCTTGCGCGGCTCACCGAAGACATTCCACTCAAGGCCGCGGTGGCGCACCTCGCCGTTCGGCGCATAGATCTTCGTAGCCGAATTCTCGAGGAGCGTCGGGGATTTGATGTCGAAGGCGGAGAGCGTCGATGCCCATCTGCTGAAGTCGTATTTCACGCCGACCTCATACTGCTTCGTCTTGAACGGCGCAAAGGCTTCGCCGTAATTCGCTGCATCCGTATCCGTGACGAGAGAATCGCCGGCATCGAGACCCTGCATGTAGTTGGCGTAGAGCGAGACGTTCTTCTGCGGCTTGTAGACGAGTGCAAAGGCCGGCGTGAAGACCGACTCATCGTAATGCGTCTTGACCGCGCCCGTCGTCGTATTGTAGGTATCCACCTTGACGCGCTGCTCGCGGCCGCCGAGCACGAACTGCCACTTGTCATTCGGCGTCGTGATCGAGTCCATCAGCGCCACGCCCGTGAACGTGTTCTCATCATTTTTCGGTGCAGACCAGCTGTACGGATTCTCAGGCGTCTGGAAGACGATGTTCCAGATATTCGTCTTGAGGCCCGATGCCACCGTGCGGTTGTTCATGTAGCGCGTGTAGTGGATGCGGTTCGCCGCCACCGTGAGCTCATGCTTGAGGTCGCCCGTGAAGAATTTGCCGCGCACGCCGGCCTCGGCCGAATCCGCCTTGTTGATCTGGTTGTTGTACGAGTATTTCATCGTCGCCGCGCCGCTGAGGCCAGAGAGCGAGAAGTTGTTGTAGAAGTACTCCATCTTCGTGTTGCGCAGGCCGTAGGAGAAGTATCCCGTCCAGTCCTTGCTGAGGTCGTACTCGCCGTGCAGCATGCCGTACTGCTCGTGGATGGAGCGGTAACCGCCGTCGGCGCCGAACTTCGTTCCGCGCGGCACCTTGAACATGCTCGACATCGTCGCAAGCGCCTTGCTGCCGATCGTCACCTGGTACTGCTGGTCCGATACCTTGTTGTAGACATAGCCGTAATCAAAGCCGAGGCGGTAGCGGTCGCCCTTGTAGTCTGCACCGACCGTGATGGAGTCCGTGCGCATGTGCTCATCAAACGAAGTGCCGCCGTTGCGGTTCAGGACATTGACGCGCAGGCCGGCCTTGCCGTCATCTGTGCGCCTGCCGAAGTCGACCTGCTGCGTGAAGACCCCGCCGTTGCCGTACGAGATCTTGACGCGGTTCAAGGGCTCACTGCCGGCACGCTTCGTGATGTAGTTGATCGTGCCGCCCAGGGAACCGTTCGGCGCGATGCCGGCGAGAATGGCACTCGGTCCCTTGAGCACGTCGACGCGGTCCACGCCCTCGACACCGCCGTAAAAGCGCGGCGCGATGCCGTAGAGGCCGTTGAGCTGGACATCCTGCTGCTGTGCCTTGAAGCCGCGGATATTCCAGGCGCTTGAGACGCCCGAGAGCGTCTGGTCGCTGACCGACGGATCGTGGACGATGACATCATCGACAGTCGAGACCTGATTGTCTTCCATCATCTTGTCCGTGTAACCCGTGATGTTGAATGGCACATCGAGCGTCGGGTGGTCGCCGAGCACGCCGAGCTGTACCTCTGTCGCCACCTGGCCGCCCGGATACGCCTTCTCGGGCGCCGGTTCTTCCGTCGATTCCGCTACCGGTTCCACAGATGCTGGAGCTTGTTCCGCTTCTGCAGGCTCCACCGGCTCTGCCGACTTCTCTGCATAGATATCGCTCGAGCCGAAATCGTAGATTTCGTCCTGAGCTGCCGCCATGGCCGGCTGAGCCACGAACGGGGAAACGATGGCCAGGCTGGCCAAGGCCAGCGCAATCCTGCTGTACAAAATACGTTCCTTCATGCTACACCTCTTCGATCCTATCTTCCTCTGGCTATTATTTGATAGTCATTCTCTTTGATAAACCTTTTCGTATTGTATAGCTGATGATAGTGATTGTCAATATATATCGCAAAAATTAATCCGCTTCCAACTAGTATCCAATTGTACGCGTTGTACGCGAGAAAAGGATTACAGAACACAAAGAGCCGCAGCTCCAAAAAAGGAGCTGCGGCTCTTCACTGTATATCGTAGAGAGAGTTATGAGGGAAAACTAGGTTCAATCACCAGCGACCTGCATCAGTCGGTGATGGAGATCGTGTGGGAGGGTTCTGTCTTTTCCGTCTGTTTCGGCAGGCAAACCGTCAGGACGCCGTCCTTATAGTCAGCCGTAGCCTTTTCCTCATCGACGTTGTCGATGTAGAACGAGCGGCTCATCGAACTCGAGCGGCGCTCGCGGCGGACGTAATTGCCCTTTTCGTCTTTCTCGTCGTTGTTTTCGGATTTCTTCGTGGCAATCGTCAGGTAATGATCCTCATACGTCAGGGAGATATCCTCTTTCTTGAGGCCCGGCAGTTCAGCCGTGAGCTCATAGCTCGTACCATTGTCCTTGACATCGACCTTGAAGTCCGGAGCCTTGAAGTTCGTCAGGAACGGCTCATCGAAGACATCAAACAGACGATCAAAATCATTTTCTTCTTTTGCGAGATCATGACGCGATGCAAATGGAACCAAACCAAACATAAAGCAAATCCCCTTTCTGCAACTTGCCGGAGTGGCACGCTGATGCGTGTTGCTGTCCGGGAACTTTTGAACAATTCGATGAAGTCTCGGGCGCTCGCCCCTTCAGATCTCTCGATCTCTTCTCCGGGGCTCTCTCCCTCGCTTCAATTCTTATTGTACCACTATTAGTCAAAATGTCAATAGGTCAAATAGTAAATTTTAAAAATCGATTCCACTTTTTTCGCCCCTGCTTTATAATAAAGCCATACGTTTTGTTTTAGCGCAACGTTCCTACGAACAGAAGGGGTATCTTGATGGCATATACACGCGATGCACACGCAGGCGCCGGGCAGGCAATGACGGACCTGCCTCCCATGCAGGTTTTCTTCCAGACTGCCAGGCAGCAGCTCGAGCAAGAGTGAGCAAAGTTCCACGTCCTGCGCTCCTGCCACTACTGCTCCTGCCTGAATCTCGACTACTAACTGTCGAGGGATGTCCGCTTCAATGAAATGCTGTTCCAGGAGGCTTCCATCAACGACGCCGTCCGCCTTGGCATGTACGAGACGGACCCCGTACATGGCATCCGCCAGATGATGGCGCGCATCGGCCGGCAGCTCGAAGCCGACCGCATCGTCCTGGCCGAAGAACAGGGCGATTTCCTCCATCTCACCTATCGGTGGAATGCCGAGGGAATCCTGCCGCTCGGCGACGACTTTCAGCCTGTCCCAAGGTCCGACATGCGCCCCGTCTTCGCCCGCTTTGCCAAGGAGAGCAGCTTCAGCATCCCCGACATGGATATCTACTGGCAGGAGAATCCAGATGTCTCCCCGCACATCCCGGGTCTGAAGCGCGTCGCGCTCGCCCGCCTCGCGCTCGACGGCGAACCGCTCGGCTACATCGAAGCCATCAATCCGTCGGACAAAAAATTCCATTACGCATCCGATCTGCTGGCCTCGCTGACGCGCTTCTTCGCGATCCTGCTGCGCAACCGCGACATGATGAAGCGCCTCGACCGCCTGAGCAAGTCCGATCAGCTCACGGGGCTGCTGGAACGGCTGCAGGCGCACTTTGAGGCGGCAAAGATCAGCATCGCGCTCGGCTGTACCACAACTGCTACGCCGATCGACAACATCGATGATGTGCTGAAACATGCCGATGCGCTGATGTACCGCCAGAAACTCGAGCAACATCGCCAGAAGAACGGCTTCTAGAGCGCCCTGCGGGCAAAGCAAAGAGCCGCAATCCTTTTGGATTGCGGCTCTTTTGCTGCCTGAGAGCACCCTTTTGAGCGCCCTCTCTATGCAAGTTTCCCGTCAGCGGGAATTATTTGTTCATTGCTTCCTGTACAGCAACAGCGACAGCGACCGTCATGCCGACCATCGGGTTGTTGCCTGCGCCGATGAGGCCCATCATGTCGACGTGTGCCGGAACGGAGGAAGAACCTGCGAACTGAGCATCGCCGTGCATGCGGCCCATCGTATCCGTCATACCATAGGAAGCCGGGCCGGCTGCCATGTTATCCGGATGGAGCGTACGGCCCGTGCCGCCGCCCGATGCAACGGAGAAGTACTTCTTGCCCTTCTCGATGCAGGCTTTCTTGTAGCAGCCCGCGACCGGATGCTGGAAGCGGGTCGGGTTCGTGGAGTTACCCGTGATGGAGATATCGACATCTTCGTGCTCCATGATGGCAACGCCTTCCTGGACGGAGTCAGCGCCGTAGCACTTGACCTTTGCGCGCTCCGGATCCTTGCCGTATTTGATCTCTTCGACAATGTTGAGCTTGCCCGTCTTGAAGTCGTAATCCGTCACGACATACGTGAAGCCGTTGATGCGGCTGATGATCTGGGCAGCGTCCTTGCCGAGGCCGTTGAGGATGACGCGCAGCGGGTTCTTGCGGACCTTGTTTGCCGTCTTGGCGATGCCGATAGCACCCTCAGCAGCTGCGAAGGACTCGTGGCCTGCGAGGAATGCGAAGCAGCCAGCATCCTCGGAGAGGAGCATAGCGCCGAGGTTGCCGTGGCCGAGACCGACCTTGCGGTGGTCAGCAACAGAACCCGGTACGCAGAAAGCCTGGAGGCCTTCGCCGATAGCCTTAGCGGCATCAGCAGCCTTCGTGCAGCCCTTCTTGATGGCGATTGCAGCGCCGAGCGTATACGCCCATTTTGCATTCTCGAATGCGATCGGCTGCAGGTCCTCTACGATCTGATACGGGTTGATGCCCTTCTCGTCGCAGACCTTCTTGGCATCCTCGATGGAAGCCAGACCATACTGTTTGCAGACTTCGTTGATTTTATCAATACGGCGCTCATAGCCTTCGAATAATGACATTCTATTCATTCCTTCCTTTTACCTTGAAACTCGGAAATCATCAAGCGGGGAGATTACTCTTCGCGCGGATCGATGAACTTGACACCGTCAGCGAAGCGGCCCTTCGTGCTCGTGTTGGCCTTGATTGCCTCATTGGCATCCTTGCCAGCGCGGACAGCTTCCATGACTTTGCCGAGCTGCACGACTTCGTAGCCGATGATGCGGCCCTCTTCGTCGAGAGCGAGCTTCGTGACATAGCCTTCTGCGAGTTCGAGGTAACGCGGGCCCTTCTTGAGCGTGCCGTAGAGCGTACCGACCTGGCTGCGCAGGCCCTTGCCGAGGTCATCGAGACCAGCGCCGACCGGCAGGCCGTTGTCGGAGAACGCCGTCTGGCTGCGGCCATAAGCGATCTGCAGGAAGAGCTCACGCATAGCCGTGTTGATCGCATCGCAGACGAGGTCCGTGTTGAGTGCTTCGAGGACCGTCAGGCCCGGAAGGATTTCGGCAGCCATGGCAGCAGAATGCGTCATGCCCGAGCAGCCGACCGTCTCAACGAGGGCTTCCTGGATGATGCCGTCTTTGACGTTGAGCGTCAGCTTGCAGGCACCCTGCTGCGGAGCGCACCAGCCAACACCATGCGTCAGGCCGCTGATGTCCTGGACGTTCTTGGATTTTACCCATTTGCCTTCTTCAGGAATCGGGGCAGCACCATGGTGTACTTCCTGTGCTACGCATGCCATGTCTTCCACTTTCTGTGAATAAGCAATCATTGTTCGTATTCCTCTCTTTTCTAAAATATAATACTGAGGTGCATTCTCTCTGGGGCCAGCATAGAGGGCAGTCACCTGCCCTTCCTTGCTCAAGGGAATGCTGCCTCTATCTCGCTATTAAAGCTCTACGAGGTTCTTGCCCGTCATTTCTTTCGGGATGTCGAGACCAGCGAGCGTCAGGAGCGTCGGGGCGATATCGCACAGAGCGCCGTCCTTGACGGATTTGACGCGGTCCGAAACGACGATGAACGGAACAACGTTCGTCGTGTGCTTCGTGAACGGCTGGTTGTTGACGTAGTCCATCATCTTGTCGGCATTGCCGTGATCTGCCGTGATGCAGACCTCGCCGCCGACTTCCTTGATGGCTGCAACGAAGCGGCCGACGCAGGAGTCAACCGTCTCAACGGCCTTGACGACTGCCGGGAAGACACCCGTATGGCCGACCATGTCGCAGTTCGCGTAGTTGAGGATGATGAAGTCGTACTTCTCGGAGCGGATGGCTTCGCAGACCTTGTCCGTAACTTCAACCGCACTCATCTCCGGCTTGAGGTCGTAGGTAGCGACCTTCGGGCTCGGGACGAGGATGCGGTCCTCGCCCTTGTACGGCTCCTCGACACCGCCGTTGAAGAAGAACGTGACGTGCGCGTACTTCTCCGTCTCGGCGATGCGGAGCTGCGTGAGGCCGTGATCCTGGATGATCTCGCCGAGCGTCTTGTCGATGTGCTCCGGCGGGAAGGCGACAGCTGCATTCATGCCGTCCTCATACTGGGAGAACGTGGCGAACGGAACCTTGAGGTTCTCGTCGCGCTCAAAGCCGTCGAATTTCTCATCGACGAATGCATGCGTGAGCTGGCGCGCGCGGTCTGGGCGGAAGTTGAAGAAGATGGCACCGTCGCCGTTCTTCATGCCTTCATAGCCCTTGACGACGAACGGCACGACGAACTCATCGTTGACGCCATTCTCGTAGCTTGCCTTGAGGCCGGCTACCGGGTCGTCTGCTACGACGCCCTCTGCATGAGCGATGGCCTCATAGGCCTTCTGCTCGCGGTCCCAGCGATGATCGCGGTCCATCGCGTAGTAGCGGCCAGCGACCGTCGCGATCTTGCCGACGCCAATCTCCTTGCACTTTGCTTCGAGTTCCTCGAGATACGGCTGTGCGCTCTGCGGCGGCACATCGCGGCCATCGAGGAAGGCGTGGACGTAGACGTCCTTGACGCCCTGCTGCTTGGCCATCTCGAGGAGTGCGTAGAGGTGACCCTGGTGGCTGTGCACGCCGCCCGGGGAAACGAGGCCGAGGAGGTGGACAGCGCCGCCATTTGCCTTGGCATCCTGCATGACCTTGACGAGGACTTCGTTCTTGAAGAAGTCGCCGTTCTTGATGTCGCGCGTGATGCGCGTGAGCTGCTGATAGACGAGGCGGCCGGCGCCGATGTTCGTGTGACCGACTTCCGAGTTGCCCATCTGGCCGTCCGGCAGGCCGACGAATTCGCCGGAAGCCTGCAGATGGCTCGTGTTGTAGTTTGCCATGAGGCCGTCGAGGACAGGCGTCTTCGCAGCTTCTACTGCATTGCTCTTATCGAGCTTGCCACCGATGCCGCAGCCATCCATGATGATGAGTGCGATCGGTGCGTGTTTGATCTTTGCCATTTTGGATAAATACTCCTTCTAAAGGAAGAAAAACCAATCAGAAGTTTACGATCTCGCTGAAGTCCTTAGCCTTGAGCGATGCACCGCCGACGAGGGCGCCATCGACATTCGGCTGCTTCATGAGGTCTTTGATCGTAGCCGGCTTGACGCTGCCGCCGTACTGGATGCGGATGCCGTCAGCTGCTTCCTGGCCGAATTCTGCGGCAACCGTCTTGCGGATGTGCGCGCAGACTTCCTCAGCCTGCTCGAAGGAAGCCGTCTTGCCCGTGCCGATAGCCCAGATCGGCTCGTAAGCGATGACGATCTTTGCTACTTCTTCCGGCTGGAAGCCAGCGAGGGCAGCCTTGACCTGACCAGCGACGAAGTCGAGGTATACACCAGCTTCGCGCTGCTCGAGGGACTCACCGCAGCAGATGATCGGCGTGATGCCTGCAGCGAAAGCAGCATGAGCGCGCTTGTTGACGCCCTCATCCGTCTCGCCGAAGTAACCGCGGCGCTCGCTGTGGCCGAGGACGCAGTAATCTACGCCGATCTCATTGAGCATGCCCGTGGAGATCTCGCCCGTGAACGCGCCGTGATCTTCCCAATGAACGTTCTGTGCGCCGACGTGGATGTTCGTGCCGAGTGCTGCATCTGCGACAGCTGCGAGAGCCGTAGCCGTCGGGCAGACGACGACCGTCACCTTGGCATCCTTGACGAGCGGAGCCAGGCCGCGGACGAGGTTCTTGCCCTCGACGATCGTGTTGTTCATCTTCCAGTTGCCTGCAATGATTGGAGTTCTTGCCATTTTTGAAATACCCCCTAATGCTGTATCAGATGATGAGGAGGTCCGCCTTGCGGGCCCCCTCACCCAAAACTTGCTTCTCTTATTTGTCAGCCAGAGCTGCAATGCCCGGCATCTCTTTGCCTTCGAGGAACTCGAGCGTAGCACCGCCGCCCGTCGAAACGTGCGAGATCTTGTCCGTCAGGCCCGTCTTCTTGAGGGCTGCAACGGAGTCGCCGCCGCCGACGATGGAGATAGCGCCATTTTCCGTAGCCTTGGCGACAGCCTTAGCAACAGCGAGCGTGCCTTTTGCAAAAGCATCAAACTCGAATACGCCCATCGGTCCGTTCCAGATGACCGTCTTAGCGCCTTCAAGAGCCTTCGTGTACTCTTCCGACGTCTTCTCGCCGGAATCGAGTGCCTGCCAGCCATCCGGTACTTTGTCGACGTCAACCGTCTTCGTGTTGGCATCGGCAGCGAACTTGTCGGCAATGACGAGGTCGACCGGCAGGACGACCTTGACGCCCTTGTCTTCTGCTTTCTTGAGCAGCTCACGAGCGAGATCGTACTTGTCCGGCTCGCAGAGGGAATCGCCAATCGGCAGGCCCTTGGCTGCATCAAACGTATGAGCCATGCCGCCGCCGATGATGATCGTGTCGACCTTGTCGATCATGTTGCTGATGACGCCGATCTTATCGGAGACCTTTGCACCGCCGATGATGGCAACGAACGGATGCTGCGGGTTCTCAAGCGCCTTGCCGATGTAGTTGATTTCTTTCTCCATCAGGAAGCCTGCGACCGTCTCGATGTACTTCGGAACGCCTGCGTTCGAAGCGTGAGCGCGGTGGGAAACGCCGAATGCATCATCGACTGCGAGGTCGCAGCCGGAAGCGAGCTGCTTTGCGAACTCAGGATCGTTCTTCTTCTCTTCCTTGTGGTAGCGGAGGTTCTCGAGCAGCAGGACATCGCCCGGCTTCAGCGCAGCTTTTGCAGCATCCGCCTCTGCACCGACGCAGTCGGAAGCCCACTTGACATCGCGGCCGAGCAGTTCCGAGAGGTGCTTGACGAGGTACTTCGTCGAGAACTTGTCCTCGCGTGCCTCGGTCGGACGGCCGATGTGGCAGGCGATGACGAGAGCTGCACCGTGGTCGAGCAGGTAGTTCAGAGTCGGCAGCGTGCGGACCATGCGCGTGTCGTTCGTGATGTTCATCTTGTCGTCGAACGGGACGTTGTAGTCGACGCGGACAAATACCTTTTTGCCGTTGACGTCAACATCTTTGATGGTTTTCTTGTTCATCGTAAAACCTCCAAGGTCATTTTCTCATAAAAAATGAGGCCCGGCCCAAACAAACGGCCGGACCTCAAGAGATCTTCTACTGTATTCAGTTGAGAACTCTTAATTCAATTACTTTACTTCCTCAGCGAAGTACTTGATCGTGCGAACCATCTGGCTCGTGTAGGAGTTCTCGTTGTCGTACCAGGAAACAACCTGTACGAGGGAGTTGCCGTCGCCCGTGTGGGAAACCATCGTCTGCGTAGCATCGAACAGGGAGCCATAACGCATGCCGACGATATCCTTCGAAACGATCTCGTCTTCGTTGTAGCCGAAGGACTCCGTAGCAGCAGCCTTCATAGCAGCGTTGATGCCCTCAACCGTGACTTCACCCTCAACAACAGCGTAGAGCAGCGTCGTGGAGCCCGTCGGGGTCGGAACGCGCTGTGCAGCACCGATGAGCTTGCCGTTCAGGTCCGGCAGAACGAGGCCGATAGCTTTAGCAGCACCCGAGGAAGCCGGAACGATGTTCTCGGAAGCAGCACGGCTGCGGCGAAGGTTACCCTTGCGCTGCGGGCCATCGAGGACCATCTGGTCGCCCGTGAAAGCGTGGATCGTCTGCATGATGCCGCTCTTGATCGGAGCGAACTTGTTCAGAGCGTCAGCCATCGGAGCGAGGCAGTTCGTCGTGCAGGATGCAGCGGAGATAACTTTCGTGCCAGCCGGGATCGTCTTGTGGTTCGTGTTGAAAACGATCGTCGGGAGGTCGTTACCAGCCGGAGCGGAGATAACAACTTTCTTAGCGCCTGCTGCGAGGTGAGCGGAAGCCTTTTCCTTGGACGTGTAGAAGCCCGTGCACTCGAGAACGACATCTACATCGTGCTTAGCCCAAGGAATGTCTTTTGCATCGCGCTCAGCATAGATCTTGATCGTCTTGCCTTTGACCGTGATCGTGCCAGCTTCGTCATCAGCGGAGACCGTGTCAGCATACTCGTATCTGCCCTGGGAAGAATCGTACTTCAGCAGGTATGCGAGCATGGACGGCTTCGTGAGATCGTTGATTGCAACGACTTCATAACCCTCAGCATCGAACATCTGACGGAATGCGAGACGACCGATACGGCCAAAACCATTGATAGCAACTTTTACTGCCATTTGAAAATTACCCCCTAAATAGTCTTAGAAGTTTCAGTTCTTACAGCTCTAATGATACAATAAACGCCGTCCAAATGTCAATGGTTTTGTCATAAATTGAAGCAATTACAGTCGCGGTAAAAATGTATATTGTCAGAATATTTTGCTCTTAATTTCCAACAAGAATTTTCTCCCTTGTGACGGTCGAGAACACTGATAAACAATAGGAAGTCAACCCTTTCCATAGAAAAGCTGACAAGCATTTTTGCTTGTCAGCTTTTCTATTATACATAAATTATATTAATACTTCAGGGAAATATCATTCCCCATCCGCAGTCGTCTGCTCCTCTTTCTCCATCTTCTCGAGGGCCAGCAATGCCTGCACGAGGATGGCGCACTCGAGGCGCTTTTTCTGGATCTCACAGCCGACTTCGTACGGCTTGCGGATATCGCCGTGGAAGAGGTCGGCATTGGCGTGGCAGCCGCCCGAACAGAAGAAGCGCGCCCAGCAGTCGCGGCACTTCTCTTTGTTGAGCACATGGCTCTCGCGGAAGTACTGAGGAAGCTCTGTATTCGTGATGCCGTCGTAGATCGTGCCGAGCTTGTAGCCCTCGCGGCCGACGAACTGGTGGCACGGGTAGAGATCGCCGTTTTCGGACACGGCGACGTACTCATGGCCGGCACCGCAGCCGGAGAGGCGCTTGGCGACGCACGGGCCGTTCGAGAGGTCCATGTTGAAGTGGAAGAACCAGAAGCCCCTGCCCTCGCGATGGCGCTTCATGTAGGCCTCCGTCAGGCGGTCGTACTCCTCGCGGATGCGCGGCAGGTCCTCCTCCGTGAAGCCGAGCGGGCTGTCCTTCATGACGACCGGCTCGACCGAGAGGATGTTGAAGCCCTCGTCGACCATCGAGAGGACGTCCTTCGTGAAGTCCATGTTGTTGTGGGTGTAGGTGCCGCGCAGATACGTGTAGACGCCGCGGTAATCCCAGTCGCCGCCCTTGCGGCTCGCGATGCACTTCTTGAAGTTCTTGACAATGCGGTCGTAAGTGCCGTGGCCGCCCGCGTCCGGGCGCATGGCATCGTTGACTTCCTTGCGGCCGTCGAGCGAGAGCACGAGCGAGAAGTCGTTGTCGTTGAGCCACTTGATGTTCTCGTCGTTCAGCAGCATGCCGTTCGTCGTCATCGTGAGCTTGAACTTCTTGCCCGTCTCCTTCTCGCGCTGGCGGGCGTACTCCGTCACAGCCTTGACTGTCTTCATGTTCATCAGCGGCTCGCCGCCGAAGAAGTCGACCTCGCAGTGCTTGCGCGGGCCGCAGCTCTCGATGAGGAAGTCGATGGCGCGCTTGCCGACCTCCGGCGTCATGACGGCGCGCTCCTGACCGTAGCTGCCGCCGTCGCCGAAGCAGTACTTGCAGCGCAGGTTGCAGTCCTGGGCGACCATGAGGCAGATGGACTTGATGAGGCCCTTCTGCTTGAACGTCGGCGGCACATCGATGTCCGGCGCGAAGAGCTCGCCCATCTCCATGAGCTCATGGAGTTCCCCGAGCGCCTCGCGCAGATCCGCTTCCGGATACGCATCCTTGAGGGCCGCCACGACTGCCTCGTCATTCGCGCCGTCGAACGTGTCCATCATGTCGTAGATCATCTTGTCGATGACGTGGACGGCTCCGCTGTTGATGTCGAGCAGGATGTAGTGGCCGCCCTGCTCGAATTTATGGATTTTCGCTTTCATCAGTTACTCCTTGATAGAAAAAAGCCTTCCCAGATGGGAAGGCTCTTCACGAAACATTATTTCTCGCAAACCTGGTTGCCTACCGTGCAGGAAGTCTTGCAAGCAGACTGGCAGGATGCCTGGCACTCGCCGCAGCCGCCCGTCTTGAGCGAAGCCTGCATCGAAGGTTTGTTGACCGTCTTGATGTGTTTCATCGTCAGCCCTCCTAACTAGATAAAATCATATCTTCTTTTATTTTATCTGTTTTCGCCTGTATTCGCAAGAATTTATTTTGTGCAGGACACCATGCGGCGCTCAGCAAACGTCACGAGCCCGAGGCCGACCATCGCGGCGAGCTCCTCGGCCGCGCCGAAGTTCACAGCGACAGCATCGGAGATGTGCGCGTCTGAACCGAGCGTCACATAGCGGCCGCCGAGCTCGCGGTAACGCGCGTAGACGGGCATGAGCTCCTTACAGGCAAGGCGGCTGCCGAGGCGGCGCGTGTTGAGCTCGAGGACGGTATCCGTCTCGATGGCCGCGCGCAGGATCCTGTCGATATCCTCCTGGAATGTCCCGTAGGAGACTTCTGGGTTCGCATAAGGCGCATAGCGCGAGATGTAGTCGATATGGCCGAGCACATCGATGTGGGCGCCGTAGCGGCGGACATTCTCTGCCATGAGCTCATAATAACGATGAAACGCTGCTTCTTTGCTCTTGCCCTCGTAATAGGCCGGGTAGTAGATGTCCTGGCCGTCGACGATGTGCTGGGAGCCGATGACGAGGTCGAAGGGCTCCTGCTCGAGGAAGTGCAGGTTGCCCTCAAGGATGGCCTCATTCATGCCGATCTCGATGCCGAGGCGCAGATTGTCGCCGCGGTACGGCTCATAGGCCTGCCAGTACGCCTGCGGGTCAAAGGAAAAATCCATCTCGCCCGGGTAGTCGAGGTCGAGGTGCTCGGTGAAGACAAGCCCTACGCCGGCCTTCTCGGCCATCGCGATGGCGTCGGCCGCCTTCATCTCGGAGTCGGCCGAGAAGGTCGTGTGGCTGTGACTGTCAAAGATCATGGTCCATCAGCCTTTCTCTTCTTCGATAGCCGGGACCTTCGCGCGGATGATGACCATCGCGATGGCCAGGCAGATGATGCCCGTCAAGAGGCCGAGCCAGCCGTTCTCCGTCAGGCCGTCCACGATGTAGCCGAAGAAGCTGCAGGTCGCGACGACGCCGACGTACGGCAGCTGCGTGCTGACGTGGTCGATGTGGTGGCACTGTGCGCCGGCCGATGCGAGGATCGTCGTGTCGGAGATTGGCGAGGCGTGGTCGCCGCAGACAGCGCCCGAGAGGACGGCCGCCACGCAGACGACGAGCATGCTCGGGTCATTCATGCCGAGCACGGCAATGGCAATCGGAATCAAGATGCCGAACGTGCCCCACGACGTGCCCGTCGCAAAGGCGAGGCCCGCCGCCACGAGGAAGAAGATCGGCGGCAGGAACATGATGATGGAGGCATGGGCGCTGACGATTGCGCCGACGAAGCCGCCGAGGTTCAGGTAGTCCTTGCTGCAGATGCCCGAGAGCGTCCAGGCGAGGCAGAGGATGAAGATGGCCGGCGTCATCGCCTTGAAGCCCCAGCCAAAGCTGTCGCAGAAGGCATTGAACGTGATGATGCGGCGCGGCAGGTAGAGGACACCTGTGAAGACGAAGGCGATGAAGGAGCCGAGCACGAGCGACTTGGCCGAATCGCAGTTCGCAAATGCCTCCGCAATCGTCTTGCCCTCGTGGATGCCGCCCGTGTAGAGCATGCCGTAGACGCAAGCTGCGATGAGCACGAGGAGCGGCAGGATGAGGTCGATGATCTTGCCGTGGCCGAGCTCCATGTCGGCCGACTTCTGCTCGGCGTCAGCGTACTCCTTCGGGATGACGAACTTCTTGCTGTTCGCGCGGATGCTCTCACCCATCGCCGCGAAGTCGCGGGCCGTCCAGATGATGAAGAGCATGAAGAGGATCGTCAGCCAAGCGTAGAGGTTAAACGGGATCGTCTGCAGGAAGAGACTGAAGCCATCAATCGTGCTGTCTTCCGGCAGCGAAGAACCGACGGCGGCGGCCCAGCTCGAGACTGGCGCGATGATGCAGATTGGCGCCGCCGTCGCATCGATGATGTAGGCGAGCTTCGTGCGCGCGACCTTGAGCTTGTCCGTGACCGGGCGCATGACGGTGCCGACAGTCAGGCAGTTGAAGTAATCGTCGATGAAGATGACGATGCCTAAGAGTGCCGTCAAGAGGAGCGCACTGCGCTGTCCCTTGATGGTCTTCGAGGCCCATTCGCCGTAGGCGCGCGTCGCGCCCGAGCGGCTGATGGCCGCGACGAGGATGCCGAGGATGACGAGGAATACGAGGATGTTGACGTTGCTGCCGACTTTGTCGGACATGACGGTGAACATCGTGAGGATGGATTCGAGGATGTTGCCGCCCGTGAACAGCAGGGCACCGGAGAAGATGCCGATGATCAGGGACATGTACACCTCTTTTGTCCAAAGAGCCAGCACGATCGTGATGATCGGCGGCAGGACGGACCAGGCTGTTGCTGCCATTATCATACCTACTTTCTTATATATGGTTTGCTTATTGATACAGACATATTCTATAACAAGATTGTCATAGTAGCAAATACTTTATGCATTTTCCTGCACAGAAAAGGCGTCGGCAAGGCGACCGAATTCTTCAAGCGTCAAGGTCTCGCCGCGGCGCGTCGGATCGATGCCCGACTGCTCGAGCGCATCGCGCACGGCCTCCTTCTGGAAGCCGCCGCCCTTCAGGGCGTTCATGAGCGTCTTGCGGCGCTGGCCGAAGGCAGCCTTGACGACGCGGAAGAAGAGCTTCTCGTCCCGCACGGCCACGGCCGGCTCCTTGCGCACGCGGCACGAGACGACGACGCTCATGACCTCCGGCGCGGGGATGAAGGAGCGCGGCGGCACGTCGAGCACGATCTCGGGCTCCGTGTAGTACTGGACGGCGACCGAGAGCGCGCCGTAGATGCGCGAGCCCGGCTTGGCCGTCATGCGCTCCGCCACTTCCTTCTGGACCATCGTGACCATGTGCGTGATGGGCAGATGGCGCTCGAGGAGCGCCATGAGGATCGGCGTTGTGATGTAGTACGGCAGGTTGGCCGCGACCTTGAACGGCGCCTCGCCCATGATCTCGGGGATGTTGACCTTGAGGATGTCGCCCGGCACGATGCGCACGTTGTCGTACGCCTTGAGCGTCTCCTTGAGAACGGCCGGCAATTTCTTGTCGAGCTCGACGGCCGTGACATCGGCGCCGGCCTCGGCGAGGCCCTGCGTCAGCGTGCCGATGCCCGGGCCGATCTCCAGGACGCGGTCGCCCGGCTTGACCTCAGCGGCATCGACGATGCCCTGCACGATGCGCGCATCGATGAGGAAGTTCTGGCCGAGCTTCTTGCTCATGCGCAGGCCGAACGCCTTGAGGATGTGCATCGTGACCTCGCGGCTCGCGATCTTCGGCTGCAGTACCTTCTCGTCTTCTTTATTCATGACTCTCCTCCTGCTCTCTGTTCTCACGCTCCATATCCTCGAGGGCGCGGTCAAATTCTTCTCGCGACACGCCGTAGTGGTTGAGGCGCGTCAGGAACGTCTTGGCGTTGGCAAAGCCGAGGCCGAGCTTCTCGCCGAGGCGCGCGCGGCGCACCGAGGCATCCGCAGCGCCTGAGAGGCCGTGGATGATGAGGTCGGCACCCGTGAACGTCTTCTTGGGCTCCCAGTCCAGCGTGCGGACCTTGGCGAGCGCCTTGCGGATGGCGTCAGGCTTCGCCTGTTCGATGCCGATGTCGTCGTTATCCGTCGCCTCTTCGACGGGCACGAAAGCGTGCTTGGCCTCGGGGAAGCGACGCGAGAGGTACTTGCGGATGCGCTCGCCGGCCGAATCGGGGTCCGTCATGATGATGATGCCGCGCTTCTTGTAGGCCTGCTCGATATTCTTGAGTGCCTGCGGCTTGAGGTTGAATCCCTCCGTGATGATGCAGTCGGCCTCGACTGCCTTGTCGATGGCGACGACATCCATCTTGCCCTCGACCACCAGAACTTCTTTGATCATAGTATTCCTTTCTCGGGCCCTTCCATATCCGGGCCTTGTCCTCTCTTCATTCCATACCTTCGAGCAGCGGCATAATGGCCGCGTAGACATCGGCGTGGATGGCCTCGACGGCGCGCGGCTCGCCGTGCTCGCTGCAGGCAACGCGCGTCCAGCCGTATTTCTTGGCCAGCTCCTCGTAAGCCGCATGGCAGCGGTGCAGGTATTCTTTGTCGCGCTCGTGGATGTCCCTCTCCTGCGCCTGCGCCGCGGCTCGCGCCGCAATCAGGCGGTCGGCCACCTCAGGATCCATGTCGAGGAAGACGACCTTATCGGGCACGGGCAGGCCGAGCTTGTTGAACTCAAAGTCCCAGAGCCAGTCGAGGAACGATTCGCGCTCCTCCCTGTCCGTCAGCTTGACGGCCTGATGGACCATGTTCGACGTCGTGTAGCGGTCGGCGAGGATGATCGCGCCTGCCTCATACGCCTTCTTCCACTTCATGCGGTACGAGGCGTAGCGATCGACGGCAAAGAACGTCGAGGCCGCGTAGGCGTTGACATCTTCCGCATGGCCGCCAAAATCGCCGCGCAGGTACATGCGCACGAGCATCGAGGAATCCGCCGCGTAGTCGGGGAACTCGACGCGGTGCACGCGGTAGCCCTCGCGGCAGAGGTGCTCGTAGAGCGCCTTCGTCTGCGTGGCCTTGCCTGAGCCGTCGCCAGCCTCGATGATGATGAGTTTGCCTTTTTTCTCCATGTGCGTTTCCCCCTCTGCTCACTTGACGACCTGAATACGCCCGAGCGATGCGTCGCGCGGGCCGACGACCTTGAGGCCGAGCGCCTGCATCGCCTCGATGTAGCGCAGGCTCGCCGCATCGATGACATCGCCGGGGCACAGGATCGGGATGCCCGGCGGGTAGAACATGACCTGCTCCGCCGCGATATGCCCCTCTGCCTCGGAAAAGGCCACACTGCCCTTCGGTGCAAAGAACGCCTCGCGCGGCGTCATGCCCTGCGCGGGGACGGCGGGCAGGGCCATTTGGGTGGCCTTGTCTGCCGCATGCTCCCTGCGGTGATCCTTCGCCAGCTGCCGCAACGCCTCCAGCAGGTAGTCCGCCTGCTCTTCTGTGTCTGCATACGAGAGGATGAAGAGCAGGTTGCGCGCATCGGAGAGCTCGCACTGGACCTTATACCGATGGCGCAGGATGGACTCAGCTTCGACGCCGCTGAGGCCGAGCCCCGTGACCTGCACGGTGATCTTCGTCGCATCGAGCCCTGTCGCACCAGGATAACATGTGTATTCCGGGCCAAACGACCAGAGGCCATCGATCGCGTTGATGGCACTGCGCAGCCTGCCCGCGAGGCACACGGCCCGGCCGACCGTCTCGCGGCCATTCTCCGCCATCTGCAGCCGCGCGATGTCGAGCGACGCCAGCAGAAGCTGGTTCGGACTCGTCGACTGCAGCAGGCTCGCGGCCTCGCGCACGCGCTCGCGGTCCACGCGCGGCCCGTTGACGAGCAGCATAGAAGCCTGCGTCATCGCACCGAGTATCTTGTGGGTGCTCTGCGCCGCCATGTCGGCGCCGCAGTCGATGGCCTGCGGCGGCAGATCATCCGAGAAGCGAAGATGCGGGCCGTGCGCTTCATCGACGAGCAGCAGCATATCGTGCGCATGGACGAGCGATGCGATCTCTGCCAGATTGAAGGTCACGCCGTAGTACGTCGGATAGACGACAGCTAGCGCCTTGGCCTCCGGATGCTCCCGGAGGGCCCGCTCCACTGTCGCCTTTGTCAGCCCCATCGCGATGCCCAGCCGGTCATCGATCTCCGGCTGCAAAAAGACAGGACGCGCGCCCGCGAGGATGATGCCGCCGATCATCGAGCGGTGCGCATTGCGCGGCACGAGCACCGCATCGCCCGGGCGCAGCGCGCCCATGAGCATCGTGTGGATAGCCCCCGTCGTGCCGTTGATCATGAAGTACGCCTGATCGGCGCCGTAGAGCACAGCCGCCATCCCCTGCGCCTCCTTGATGCACATCGTCGGCTCGTGCAGGTCGTCGAGCTCCTCCATCAGCGAGACTTCCTCGCGAAGGCCTTCTTCCGTCACGAGCGCCTTCAAGAGAGGATGCGCGCCGAGTCCCTGCTTGTGGCCCGGCGTGTGATAGGCACGCGCGCCGTCCGCCGCATAGGCACGCATGGCCTCGGCAATCGGTGCCCGCAGGATGTCATCCCTGTGCTGCTCCATATCATTCTTTCCCCTTTCGATCACTTATCCACCGTCCCTGTTAAAAATGTGCATAAAAATGTGGATAACTACGCCAAAAAACGCCAAGTTATCCACAGACTGCATCCTTATCGTTATCGTTTTTTCTGCCGCCGCGCGAACAGGATGGCCAGGAAGATGACCACCGCGCCGATGACGATAGCGATGTCATTCTTGCCGAAGAGAGCCTCCGAGCCGCTATCCTCTACCTTTGCGCAGAGTGCCAGTCCGACGAGCACGACGACGAGGAGATTCGATACCTTCCTGAGTGTTGAACGGTTCATTTCTTGCCCTTGCGCTCCTTGGCACGCTCCTTCGCAGCCTTCTCCTTCGCCTTGACCTTGTCGTCGAGCTTCTTCTGTTGCTGGTACTTCGCGTAGTCGACGCCCATGCTCGCCAGCTTGTGCTTGACGCTCATCATCGGATGGCGCAAGAACATGCGCTTGCTCGTCGAGTCCATGATCTTGAGGAACTCCTGCGTCTGCTTCGCGCCGAAGCACGGGCGCTCGCAGCGGTCGCAGATCGGCTTCGTGATGCCGTACGGGCAGCGGTTCATCTTCGTCATGACCGTCGCCAGGAGTGCCGTGCACTTCGGGCAGAGTTTGTCGCCCGACGTGCCGTGATGGCTGTGGCAGTAGATGCCGAACGCCTTGCGGATATTCGCCTTCTCCTTCGGGATATTATTCTTGATCTCTACCGGTTTCTTCTTCGGCAGGAAACGCGAGAAAATACTCATGTCAATCACCCTTCACTGTGGTCTCAAAAGATAAATACTACTCTATTGTAAGGTCAACGGCAAAGAAAAGCAAGGCCGCACTCACTTGAAGAGCTCGAAGAGCTGCTTGCCGATGAGCACCGTCGTCATGACGATGAAGAGCGGACGCACATAGCCCGCGCCCTTCGAGAGCGCCACTCGCGCACCGCACCAGGCACCGACGATCATCGCGAGGCCCATCGGAATGGCGTGTGCGAAATCGACGATGCCGAAGTAGCTGAAAAGGACAGCTGCCGAGATATTGCTCGCAAAGTTCAGCGCGCGCGCATTGGCCGCAGCACCGAGGAAGTCGAAGCCGACCATCAGGAAAGCGAAGAGCAGGAAGGAGCCCGTGCCCGGACCGAAGAAGCCGTCGTAGAAGCCGAAGGTGAAGGCCACGAGACACGAGAGCGCGAGCAGCTTTGCGCTCATGCCCTGATACGTCGACTCCTTGCCCCAGTCCTTCTTGCAGATGCTGTAGATCAACACGAGGACCAGCATGACGACGACGAGCGGCCGCAAAAACTCCGACGGGATCAGGCGCACCGTCACGACGCCGACACCAGAGCCGATCAGGGAGATCGGAAAGAGCCGGCGGATGAGCCAGCCGTCGACCTTGCCGGAACGTACGAACGTCACGAAGCTCGTGAAGGCCCCCATGACGGCCGCTACCTTGTTGGTGCCGAGCACTGTGAGAGGCGGCAGACCCGTCCACATCAGCGCGGGGATTGAGATGAGGCCGCCACCGCCGACGACGGAGTCGATGAACGCCGCCATGAAACCGAAGAATACGAGGAATGCGAGTGTGTTCACATCCAATAATTCCATAAAATAACGCCCTTTCTTGCATGATATCTCTCATCATTATAGCATAAATCCGCACACAACAAGAAAAAAGAAAAGCCCCGCAGCAGTGCTGCAGGACTTTCGAGTCAATCCTTATTCTTCGAATTGCGAGCCGAGTGCGCGCAGACGCGCAATCGAGCGGCGCAGTGCGAGTTCGGCGCGGTCGATATCGACGTCCTTGCCCTCAGGCGTGCCCTGATGGAAGGCGGCGATGCGGGCCTTGGCGCGGGCCATGGCCTCCTTCGCGCGGTTGATGTCGATGTCGATCGGCTGCTCAGCAGCCGTCGCGAGGACCGTGATCTTCTCCGGCGTGACTTCCATGAAGCCGCCCGCAACCGCGATGAGCTGCTCATCGCGGTCTGCGCCGAGGCGGATGCGCATGGCATGCGGCACGAGACCCGCGACGAGCGGGGCATGGTGCGGCAGGATGCCGAGCTCACCGCCCGTCGAGCGGACGATCAGCATGCTGATGTCATTCTCGTAGACCACTTTATCCGGTGAGACAATCTCCAGCTTGATAGTCGCCATCGATTATCCCTCCTCTTCTTTGATCTTCCGTGCTTTCTCCACTGCCTCATCGATCGTGCCGACCATGTAGAAGGCATTCTCCGGCAGGTCATCGTACTTGCCCTCGAGGATCTCCTTGAAGCCGCGTACCGTCTCCTTGAGCGGCACGTACTTGCCCGGCGAACCCGTGAACACCTCTGCGACGAAGAACGGCTGCGAGAGGAAGCGCTGGATCTTGCGCGCACGCGAGACAGTCAGCTTATCCTCATCGGAGAGCTCTTCCATGCCGAGGATGGCGATGATGTCCTGGAGTTCCTTGTACTTCTGGAGCACGGCCTGGACACCACGGGCAACTTCGTAATGCTCCTCGCCGAGGACTTCGGCGTTGAGGATGCGGCTCGTCGAATCGAGCGGATCGACGGCCGGGTAGATGCCGAGCTCGGCAATCTGACGCGAGAGGACCGTCGTGGCATCGAGGTGCGTGAACGTACCAGCCGGTGCCGGGTCCGTCAGGTCATCGGCCGGGACATAGACTGCCTGAACCGACGTGATGGAACCATTCTTCGTCGAGGTGATGCGCTCCTGCAGAGCACCGATATCCGTGGACAGCGTCGGCTGATAACCGACGGCCGACGGCATGCGGCCGAGCAGTGCCGAAACCTCAGAACCAGCCTGGATGAAGCGGAAGATGTTGTCGATGAAGAGCAGCACGTCCTGATGCTGGACATCGCGGAAGTACTCTGCCATCGTCAGGCCCGTCAGGGCGACGCGCATACGTGCTCCTGGCGGCTCGTTCATCTGGCCGTAGACGAGTGCCGTCTTGTCGATGACGCCCGACTCAGTCATCTCGCCCCAGAGGTCGTTGCCCTCACGGGTGCGCTCGCCGACGCCGGCGAAGACGGAGTAACCGCCGTGCTCCGTCGCGATGTTGTGGATGAGCTCCATGATGAGGACCGTCTTGCCGACGCCTGCGCCGCCGAAGAGGCCCGTCTTGCCGCCCTTGGAGTACGGAGCGATGAGGTCGACGACCTTGATGCCCGTCTCGAGGACCTGTGCGCTCGTCTCCTGCTCGTCGAACTTCGGAGCCGGGCGATGGATCGGCCAGGACTCCTTGTTGCCGACAGGAGCTGGGTTGTGGTCAACCGTCTGACCGAGTACGTTGAAGACGCGGCCGAGGCACTCCGTGCCGACCGGGACCATGATCGGGTTGCCCGTGTCGACTGCTTCCATGCCGCGCGTCAGACCGTCCGTCGAGCTCATGGCGATGCAGCGCGTGACGCTGTCGCCAAGATGCTGCATGACCTCGACGACGAGGTCGATGTCAATGCTCGTCTTGCCCTTGATGGTGACGGCATTGAGGATTGCCGGCAGCTCGCCCGCCGGGAATTCAATATCTACGACAGGTCCGATGACCTGTACGACTTTACCTTTTGCCAATGGTAAACCTCCTTATATGCCCTCACTTAAGGGCTTCGGCGCCGCCGACAATCTCAGTGATCTCACGGGTAATGCCAGCCTGACGTACTTTGTTGTAATGCAGATTGAGTTTATCCATGAGGTCTTCTGCGTTGTCCGTCGCGTTGCTCATCGCGTTCATGCGCGAGGAGAGCTCGCTGGCTGCCGACTGCAGAAGCGCTGCATAAACGACCGTGAAGAGATACTGCGGCAGTATGAAACCGAGCACCGTAGCGGCATCTGGCTCATAGATGTACTCGACGTTCAGGTCGTCCTGGTCCTCTGCCTTCAGCGGGGCGAACGGGAGCAGCGCCCCCGATTTCGGCTCGCAGCTGATGGCCGAGACGAACTTCGTGTAGACCATGTCGATCTCGCGGTACTCGCCCGTCTTGTAGAGCCGGATGAGCTCGAGAGCGATGTCCCGCGCCGCCTCAGAAGACGGGTGCTCGCTGATGCCGATGAACTCCTTGATGACCTTGTGGCCGCGGGTCTTGAAGTGGCCCACGCCCTTGCGGCCGACGATGACGAAGTCCGTATCGTCCGCTTTCTCGATGAGGGCCTCTGCCGCCTTGCAGGCATTCGACGAATACGCACCTGCCAGTCCCTTGTCCGAGGTGATCAGGAAGACGAGCTTCCTGCCATCCTCGTGCTTCTCGAGCAGTGGGTGCGAGAAGTCCATGCCTGCATTCTTGGCGATGGCGTGGACGACCTCGCTGACCTTCTGTGCATAGGGACGGTTCGCGGTTGCAGCCTCTTTGGCATGGCGCAGACGGCTCGTAGCGACCATGTTCATGGCACTCGTGATCTGCTTGGTACTCTTTACGCTCTTGATGCGATGGCGAATATCCTGTAAACTAGCCAAAAAGAATCACCTCGCCTTACGCCATTTTATACGGTACAGTTTCCTTGAACTCCACGATCGCGTTCTTGAGCTCCGTCTCCAGAGCATCATCGAGTTTCTTCTGGTCAATGATCTTCTGTGCGACTTCCGGATGCTGCGTGCGCATGAACTTCAGGAAGTCCGTCTGGAACTCGACGACCTTCTCGACCGGGATATCAACGAGATAGCCCTTGGCGGCCGTGTAGATGACCATGACCTGTTCCTGGACGAGCAGCGGGCTGTACTGCGGCTGCTTCAGCGTCTCGACCATGCGGATACCGCGGTCGAGCTGTGCCTTCGTCTCCTTGTCGAGGTCCGAGGCGAACTGCGAGAACGCTGCGAGCTCACGGTACTGCGCGAGGTCGAGGCGCAGGGTACCTGCTACCTGCTTCATGGCCTTGATCTGAGCCGAACCGCCGACACGCGATACGGAGAGGCCGACGTTGATGGCCGGGCGGATACCAGAATAGAAGGAGTCCGTCTCGAGCATGATCTGGCCGTCCGTGATGGAGATGACGTTCGTCGGGATGTAGGCCGAGAGGTCGCCGGCCTGCGTCTCGATGATCGGCAGAGCCGTGATGGAGCCGCCGCCGAGCTCATCGTTGAGCTTCGCTGCGCGCTCGAGCAGGCGGGAATGCAAGTAGAAGACATCGCCCGGATATGCTTCACGTCCTGGCGGTCTGCGGAGCAGCAGGGACATGGCGCGGTAAGCAGCTGCGTGCTTCGTGAGGTCATCGTAGACGCAGAGGCAGGCCTTGCCCTGATACATGAAGTGCTCAGCCATAGCGACACCGGCATACGGTGCGAGGTACTGCAGCGGCGAGCTGTCAGCAGCCGTAGCAGCGACGACGATCGTGTAGTCCATGGCGCCGCGCTCTTCGAGCGTCTTGACGACGCGCGCGACCGTCGAGGCCTTCTGGCCGATGGCGACGTAGACGCAGATGCAGTTCTGGTCGTGCTGGTTGAGGATCGTGTCGATGGCGATGGCCGTCTTGCCGATGCCGCGGTCACCGATGATGAGCTCGCGCTGGCCGCGGCCGATCGGTACGAGGGCGTCGATGGCCTTGATGCCCGTCTGCAGCGGCTCCTTGACCGGCTTGCGGTCTGCGATGCCCGGTGCCGGGTACTCGACCGGACGCGTCTCCGTCGTCTCGATCTTGCCCTTGCCGTCGATTGGACGGCCGAGGGCATCGACGACGCGGCCGATCATGGCCTCGCCGACAGGGACCTGCATGATGCGGCCCGTACGCTTGACCTGCGAGCCCTCTTTGATTTTCGTCTCGCCGCCTAAGATAACGGCACCGACGTTGTCCTGCTCAAGGTTCAGGACCAGACCATAAATATCATTGCCGAAATCGAGCAGCTCGCCCGCCATAGCCTTATCGAGGCCATGGATATGCGCGATGCCGTCACCGATCTCGATAACGGAACCAACATCATCAACATTGAGGTCCACATCATAGTTCTTGATCTGGTCCTTGATGATGGCCGTTATTTCTTCCGGATTCATTTTCATAACTTCGCTGTCACCCCAGTTTCATCACTCGTTAGCCAGTAATTTTCTCTTCATCATCTCGAGACGGCCAGCGACACTGCCATCGATGCGGCGGTCGCCGATCTTGACGACGACACCGCCGATAAGGGACTTGTCCTCGTGGAGGCGGAGCTCCACCTTCTTGCCTGTTACCTGCTCCAATCTGTCGGCAATGGCCTTCTGCTGTTTCTTCGAGGCAGGCGCGACGGTCGTCACGTCTGCGATCAGGATGCCTCTGGCTTCATTCGAGAGTGCGCGGTACTCGTCCACTATTGCCGGGAACAGCACGAAGCGGTGCTTGTCGACCAGCAACAGCAGGAAGTGGTACACGTTCTTCGAGAGCTCTTTCTTGAAGCATTTCTGCAAGAGCTCCTTCTTGAGTTTCGGATCGATCTGCGGATTGGAGAAGAACTCCATTGCCTGCGGCACGGACGCGATGCCCTCGCGCGCGGCCTTGAGTTCATCGCCATACTCCACGAGCTTGTCCTCTTCCTGCGCAATCTCGAAGATCGCCTTGGCGTATTTCCGTACAAGCTGTAAGTTTAACATGGCAGATCACCAATCTTGTCCTTGTCGAGTTGTTTGACGAAATCCGAGATCAGCGCTTCGTTCTCAGACTTGTCCATGTTCTTGGCAACGATCTTGCCGGCAGCTGCCATGGACAGCGTAATCATCTCGGTACGCAGCTGCTCGATTGCATGCTCGCGCTCGCGGTCGATCTCTGCCTTTGCGGCCTTGCGCATCTGCTCGATCTCGCGCTTCACCTCCGCGCGCTTTGCCTCGCGCTCCTCACCTGCACGCTTCTCTGCCATCAGGACGATGTTCTCGGCCTTGACATTGGCCTCTGCGAGCTTCGCCTTGTACTCAGCCAAGAGCTTGTCGGCTTCCTCGGCATCCGCATCCGCCTTGTCAAGGCTCTCCTGGATGCGGTCCTGGCGTGCCTTGAGCATCCGCACGACCGGCTTATAGGCAACAGCGCGAAGGAGACCAGCCAAGATCAAGAAGTTCAAGATCTGAGCGATCAATGTGGCATTGATATCTATCAATTGCTATGCCCCCCTTTTACGTTCTTCATCAAAATGGAATTATTTGATGAGCGGGTTGGCATAGAGCATGATCAGGGCAACGACCGTTGCGATGATTGCCATGGACTCGATGAGGCCGACGGAAATCAGCGTATTCGTGAAGAGCTTGCTCTGTGCTTCCGGCTGACGCGTGATACCTTCGATAAAGCGGCTCGTGACAAGACCATCACCGAGGCCAGCGCCGACTGCAGCCAAACCCATGCAAAGACCTGCACCTACGAGAGCTGCTGCGACCATGATTGCGTTTTCCATGAAAAGATCCTCCTTGATTCAACAATAAAAAACAGAATACGGAATGAACAATGCTTTTTTACACCATGCGACAGACATCACGACTCTTCTTCATCTTCCTTGACTGCATTCGCAAGGTAAGCCATCGACAGCATCGTGAAGATGAACGCCTGGACTCCGCCGACAAAGATACTGAATGCCAGCCAGATGACTGACGGGATTGGCATCCAGATCGGCATCAGCTTGAGCAGGATGATGATCAAGATCTCACCTGCCAGGATGTTGCCGAATAGACGGAACGACAGCGTGATTGGCTTGGCAATCTCTTCGATCGCGTTGATGATGACAAATACCGGCGTCGGCTTGAAGAAATGCGCGATATAATGACCGCCCTTCATGTGGACACCCAGTACGTGTACCAGTACGACGACGAGCAGCGCCAGCCCCAAGGTGGTGTTCAAGTCATTCGTCGGCGAAGACAACGTCGGGATGAGTCCCAGCCAGTTTGACGTCAGCAGGAACATGAACAGCGACATGATGAACGGCGCCAGGAACAGTCCCCGCTTGCCCATCATGGAGCTCACCTGCGTGTCGAGCCACGAGACGAGGATCTCCACCACATTCTGCCAGCCCGTCGGAATCATCTTGAGGTTCCGCGTTGCCAGCCATGAGATCAGGATGACGATCGCCATCGTGAGCCAAGTCATGCAAAGGGTCTCCCAGTTGAATGTCAACCCGGCGAAATGCACTACTTCGCGAACACCAATTTCATGCATAACCTATACCTCCCTCCTAGGTAAAACCCAAATTATTTTTTACCGAGGTTCATGTGGATCAGCAGGAACAGGGCGAGTCCATAGCAGACGAGAAAACCGAGCGCCGTGACGAGGAATACCGGTACGGAGATCGTCACCGCGACGAGCAGAACGAGGAAGAGCACGAGCATCCGGAGCACCATGCCCCAGAGCATCTGCCTCTTGCCGCCACTCTGCATGTACGTCAGGCGCCAGAGGCGCCAGGCCATGTTCCAGACAAATACCAGCGCCGCAAAATAGCCGAGGAAGAGTGCGCCGATGAGCTGCCCTTCTCCTCTCGCGAGCAGAAGGCTGCCGATCATCAGCGCCGCAAGCCCAAGGGCAATCGCGAGGCGCTTCATGAAGACCGATAAAATCTGTTTCATATTCCTCCTCTGACGACGGCAGGCGCCGTCTTTGATGAATATCATGTGGATGCGAGGAAGCCAAGGTCTCCTCTTTCTTCTTCCAATTCGACATGCGTGACAAGAATCCTGCCATCTGCAAAAAGAAAGCATCGACGTTTTCTATTATCACGGACTATATCGATAAGAAGCATTTATAGTAGGATAAATCATTGGTATTGTTTACTATTGATTTATCGCAATGACTATTATATGCGATAGGCACCCAGATGGCAAGCTTTTTTTCACCAAACAAAAAAGTCTTGCGATTGCGACAGTAAGATGCCTGACTTCCCTCAGACAATCCCGTTCTGCTTGAGCTGACGGAACAGGGTGTAGAAGGCGCCGGGGAAGCCGACGAGGATGCCCGTGAGCTTGCCTGCATAGCCGCCGCCTAAGAGATACGTGTCTGCCAAGGCCCCGAGGAACAGGCAGATGCCGACGAAGACGGCGAGGTAGATGCCGACGCCACTCAAGACAGCGAAAGCCTTGATGGCCTGGCGCAGGCCCGTGCGCAGCATCTCATGCGTCGTGTCCTTGTTTTTCTCGTCCATTTGAACCCCTCTTTTCATTTTACCATGCACCTTACGGATTCGATAAAAACCGACAGGCACATAAAAGAATTTCATCGTACTGCAAAATCGGATTTATGGTGCGCTTGTACCAAAAAAGCCCTCCCATAGGGAGGGCTTATATCGCTTAGCCTTCAAAGACATCCGGTCGGCCGTCTGCCAGTCCGTAGTGGTAGAGGATGGCCTGGATGATGCGCGCGGCTGCCTTGCCGTCGCCGTACGGATTGACCGATTCAGCCATGTGGCTGTACTCCGACTCGTCCGTCAAGAGCTTCTTCGCCTCTTCGTAGACGCGCTCGCGGTCCGTGCCGATGAGCTTGACCGTACCGGCATCGACCGCCTCCGGGCGCTCCGTCGTATCGCGCAGCACGAGGACCGGCTTGCCGAGCGCCGGCGCCTCCTCCTGGACGCCGCCCGAATCCGTGAGGATCAGGTGCGCCTTGTGCATGAGGTTGGCAAACGGCTCGTAGTCGAGCGGATCGATGAGGTGGACCTTCGCGAGCCCGCCGAGCTCTTCGTTTACGACTTCGCGGACCTTCGGGTTCTTGTGGACCGGGAAGACGACCTCGACGTCGTCGAACTCCTCCGTCAGCTGCTTGAGCGCCTTATAGACATGGCGCATCGGCTCGCCGAGGTTCTCGCGGCGGTGCGTCGTGACGAGGATGATGCGCTTGTTTTGGAAGTCGACGTCCTTGAGGGATTCCTCCTGGAAGTCAAAGTCATCGCGCACCGTGTGGTGCAACGCATCGATGACTGTGTTGCCCGTGACGAAGATGGACTCGGGCGGCACATTCTCTGCGAGCAGATTGGCCTCCGACGTGCTCGTCGGCGCGAAGTTGAGGTCGGCGATGCAGCCTGTCAGGCGGCGGTTCATCTCCTCGGGGAACGGCGAGTACTTGTTGTGGGTGCGCAGGCCCGCCTCGACGTGGCCGACGGCCGTCTGATGGTAGTAGGCAGCGAGTGCACCGGCAAACGTCGTCGTCGTGTCGCCGTGGACGAGCACGATATCCGGCTCCTCCTCCGTCAGGACCTTGTCGAGGCCCATCATGGCGCGCGTCGTGATGTCAAAAAGTGTCTGGCCGGCCGCCATGATGTTGAGATCATGGTCCGGTTTGATCTGGAAGAGATTGAGTACCTGATCGAGCATCTCGCGATGCTGTGCCGTGACGGCCACGACCGGCAGGATGGTGTCCGGATGCTTCTGGAGCTCGAGCACGATTGGTGCCATCTTGATTGCCTCCGGGCGCGTGCCGAAGACCGTCATGACCTTGATCTTCTTCTTTTCCACTGCAAGACCTCCTCTTTTCAGTGCTGGTGTGCAGAATCCTTCATATGGAAGATCCCGAGTTTCTTGGCGCCGAAGAGCACGACGGCCACGACGACGCAGACGATCGCAATGGCGATCTGGCTGCTGACTTCCGTCAGGGCCACAGCGCTGAGACCCAAGAGCGCGCTGATGACGTACATCAGCAGGACGGCCTGGCGCTGCGAGAAACCGAGATCGAGCAGACGGTGATGGAGATGTCCCTTATCCGGCTTGAAGATCGGCACGCCGCCGCGGTAGCGGCGCACGATGGCGAACGTCGTGTCGAGGATCGGCAGGCCGAGCGCCAGGATCGGCACGATCAGCGCGATCGTCGCGGCGCTCTTGACGGCGCCGATGACCGAGATGCCCGCGAGCATGAAGCCGAGGAACTGGCTGCCCGAATCGCCCATGAAGATCTTAGCCGGATTGAAGTTGTAGTACAGGAAGCCGAACGCTGCGCCGGCAAGCGCGGCCGTCAGCACGGCGACGAGGATGATGCCCTGCTGCAGTGCCACGAGGAAGATCGTGATAGACGCGATCGTCGAGACGCCTGCGGCGAGGCCGTCGAGGCCGTCGATGAGATTGACCGTATTCGTCAGGCCGACGAGCCAGAAGATCGTCGCCGGGATGGCGAGGAACTCGAGGTAGATGTAGTCGCCGAACGGATCCGTGATGAAATCGATGCGGACATCAAAGGCAAAGACGAGCACGCAAGCCGCGATGATCTGGCCCAGGAGCTTCACCTTGGCCGGCAGGTTGACGTAGTCGTCGATGAGGCCGACGATGAAGATGATCGAGCCGCCGACCAGGAGGCCAATGATCTCATAGAGCACCTCCGGCGAAACCTCGGTGAACGCCAGGACGCTGAGGATTGCCACCATGAAGGCGACGTAGATGCCGATGCCGCCGATGCGCGGGATTGGCTTCTTGTGGACCTTTCTCGCATCCGGGGCATCCATGGCTCCCGTCTTCCCCGCAAGGCAGATGACACCAGGCGTCACCAGCAGTGCCACACCGGCAGCGATGATGAACGCCAACATATAGACTGGCATACAAGCGCACTCCTTTTTCTCGAATACACAGCTGCACTCCTGCGATGCCGCAGGGCATCCAGAGTGCCATCCATTATAACAAACCTATTTTAACGCAAGGCCATGACACTGTCAATCATTTGTCAGTCGTGGATCTCGTCGGGGCGGCAGCTCACGATGCTGCCATCCGTCTCGTAGTAGACAACCCGGGCAAGCTTCGCATTGCGCAGCATGCGGCGGCAGAGCAGGCACGGCTTGCCCGACGCGAGGCTGCCGTCGGCGTTGACGCCGACGATGTAGATCGTCGCGCCCTCCATCGCGGCGGAATCGGCGTTGATGATGGCATTCTGCTCGGCATGAACAGCGACGCAGAGCTCGTAGTTCTGCCCCTTCGGCACGTGGAGGCGCTCGCGCTCGCAGTTGCCCGTATCGATGCAGTTGGCCTCACCGCGCGGCGCGCCATTGTAGCCCGTGCTGATGATGATCTTGTCCTTGACGATGATTGCGCCGTAACGGCGTCGCAGGCAGGTCGCGCGGCGGCCGACGGCCTTGGCGATGTCGAGGAAGTATTCCGTCCAGTCGGGACGCTGCTGTTTCTCATTCATGATGGTAGTCTCCTTTTTGTTCGATGCTTTCTATATAGCGTGATGCGAGGATGACGGCGACGAAGTCGTCGACGGGCTCTGGCGGTACCTGCATGGTCACCGGCAGCAGCCGCCTCCAACCGCGCGGCGGCTTGGCCTTCCAGTACGCCTTCTTGGCGAGGTCCGTCGTCCGGTACTCGTCGATAACCTCGATGCGAAGGTCTGGCAGGGTCTCCTTGAGGCGCGCGCGCGCCTCGCGGCTCGTCGTGCCATTGCCCTCGACAAGCACAGAGAAGCCGTACGACTGCTGCGCCGCCCTGACTTCCTGCTCGAGCTTCGCCGTCTCGATGACGCGCTGCAGGAGGACGCTGCCGTCCAGCGTGAGCACAGCAAAGCCGCACTTCTCGCGTCCGGGATCGAGTGCCGCAATCCGTTCCATGGTGTCCATCGTATCTACAGTATCCACGGTGCATTTCCTTTCTTGATTCTCTCTGCTCTTGCTGCCTCGACTGTGCGCCGGACAGCAAAAGAGGCCCTGCACAGGCTGTCGGCCTTGCAGAGCCCTGCTTATCTTCACGGCTGATCTGGCATCTGTTCTTCCTTGATGATCAGGCGCAGCGGTCCGAGCGCGTCCGTATCGCCCTTGGCGTAGGCGGAGAGCACGACCGTGCCGTGCATGCCGTTGATGGCGTTGACGACCTCGTAGAACTGCGCGCCGTCCATGACGCCGATGGAGCCGCGGATCGGATCGGGCAGGATACCCTTGGCCGATGCCGCCGCATTGACCTCCTTGAGGAAGCTCATGACAGCCTGCTCAGCGCCACCGCTGCCGGCGCCCTTGAGCGCGATTGGACGCGCGAGGATGAACTCGCGGTCCTTGTAGATGATGCTGTTCTTGTAGAGCTCGAGCGAGGCACGCACTTCCTCGCCGCGCACGAGGTTGCCGGCCGCCACGATGCGCACGACCATGTCCTGCGGACTGCTCGCGATGGCCTGTACGGCCGAATTGTACTCCGGCTTGTAGATCCAGACGTCCTTGTCGGAGACATTGCGGCCAAGGCGCGACGAGACATTGCGGCCCGCAAGCTGTGCGAGCGACTGGAGGTCCTTGTCGACCTCGGCTGCCGGGCGGTTGCCGCGGATGACGCCGCTCGCGATGACCTCGCCGGCGCGAAAGACGATGTCGCCCTCGCGGATCGTCAAGAGTCCGTTGCGCAGATCCTGGTTGCGCGTCTCGAGGTCCTTGTTGTCGGCCGTCAGGCTCGCGTTCTTGCCCGTGAGCTCCTCATTCTTGCCGGTCAGCAGCGAATTCTGGCCCTGCAGTGCGGTGTTGGCAGAAGAAAGTGAGCTGTTCTGCTGCCCGAGCTGGTCGTTCTGCGCGACGAGCGCGTCGTTGCGCTGCATGAGTTCAGCCTTTGCGAGCTCCAGGAGGCGGTTGCCCTCCTGCAGGCGCTGCGACTCTGCCTCGAGCTCCTGCTGCTGTGCCTTGAGCGTCTCGACATCCTTGCGCGACTGGTCGAGCGCGTCGTTCGCTTCCTGCTGCTGCTGCTGTGCCATCTGCAGGTCCTCCGTGGCCTGGTTGAGGCTTGCCTGCGTCGTCTTCATCTTCTGGTTGAGCTTCTCCATGCCGAAGAGCGCCGTGCGCACATTCTGCGAAGCAGCCGCCATGACGCCGAAGGTCAGGGTCGTGATGCATACCCCCGTGAAGATTGTCACGATGATGGATGTATGCCGCGGGCGCAGGCCAAAGATCGACAGCTTCTTCTTGCCAACCTTCGAGCCCAGGCGGTCGCCGATGAAGGCGATGGCTCCGCCCGTGATGATGAGTACGACGATGAGTAGGACACCATACATCCTGTATTTACCACCTTTCCTTGATCTTGGAGCTTGATGATGCGCTTTGGGTCAGCGCGAAGCCCTGCGTATGAGGATGAAGCCCGCGATGAGCCCGACGATGTTCGGGATCCAGACGGCGAGCATCGGCGCGACGGCGCCGCTGCGCGCGAGGGCATTGCCCATCGTCATCAGCGCGTAGTAGAAAAAGATGATGATGACGCTCATCGCGAAGCCCGCCGACGAGCTGTTGCGCGTCGGCTGCAGCCCGAGCGGCACGCCGATGAGGGCGAAGATCAGGCTGGCCATCGGCACGGTGATGCGCTGGTAGAGCTCAGCCTCGAGCTTGTTGGTGTCGACGTACTGCGTCTTCATGATGTTGATCTGCGCGCGCAGCTCCTTCATCGTGAGCTCCTCTGGATCCTTCTGCTCGCGCACGATCTGCTTCGGGTTGGCCTTGATGGGCAGGACCTGCGTGTCAAAGCGCATGCTGTGCTCGCTCTGGCCCTCCGAGATGTCGTAGAGCATGCCGTTGTGCATGATCCACTTGTTCATGCTGTACTCAGCGTACTCCGCGTTCTCGACGTGGCTGACCTTGCCATCTTCATTGAAGTCCTGCATGGTCACGCCCTGCAAGGTCTGCGTGTCGCCGTCATAGCGGCGCGCGTAGACAAGACGCTGGATCTTGCCGTCCTGGATATCCTTGAGGATGATGTGCTCCTGCGACTTCATGCCGTTGTTGCCCTGGATCTCGTAGTAGAGCACGTTGCGGTAGGCCGTGTTGGCCCACGGCACGACGTACTCGTTGAAGGCGATCGCGCAGATGCTGACGATGAGGCCCATGAGCACGGCCGGTGCCGCGATGCGGTAAAAGCCGATGCCGCACGACTTCATCGCCGTGATCTCGCTTGAGCTCGAGAGGCGCCCGAACGTCAAGAGCGTCGCTAGCAGCATGGACATCGGGAACGTCCACATGATGACCGACGGCAGACCGAAGATGAAGATCTTGATGACGGCCGAAAGAGATGCGCCGTAGTCTGTGATGTACTTGGCGATCTTGAAGAGCGTACCCGAACCGATGAAGACAGCAGAGAATGCGCAGATGCCGAAGATGAAGGCCTTGAAGACTTCCCGGAATATGTATTTGTCTAAGATTCTGATGTGCATGTGCTGATTCTCCGTTACAGTGTGAAATTATCGCCGAGGTAGAACTTCTTGGCGATCGGGCTGTTCGCGATGGTCTGGCTGTCGCCCTCCAGGAGTATCTTGCCGCTGTTGAGGATGTAGGCCCGGTCGACGATCTGCAGCGTCTCGCGGACGTTGTGGTCGGTGATCAGGATGCCCATGCCGCGCTCCTTGAGGTACTGGACGATCTCCTGGATGTCGGCAACGGCCAGAGGATCGACGCCGGCAAACGGCTCGTCGAGCAGGATGAACTGCGGCTCAAGTGCCAGGCAGCGGGCAATCTCCACGCGGCGGCGCTCGCCGCCTGAGAGCTCCGTGCCCTTTCGCTCGCGCACGTGGCCGATGTGGAATTCCTCAAGGAGCTCCTCGAATTTATCCTTCTGCTCGGCCTTCGAGAGCTTCGTCGTCTCGAGGATGGCCATGATGTTCTCCTCGACCGTGAGCTTGCGGAAGATCGAGGCCTCCTGCGTGAGGTAGCTGATGCCGAGCGCGGCCCGGTGGTACATCGGCTCATCCGTGATGTTGATGTCCGAGAGGAACACCTCGCCGGACGTCGGGCGCTCGAGTCCGACGATCATGTAGAACGTCGTCGTCTTGCCCGCGCCGTTCGGCCCAAGCAGGCCGACGATCTCCCCCTTGTCCACGCGCAGGGAAACGCGGTCGACGACCGTGCGCTTCTTGAATGTCTTTACCAGATTCCTTGCCTCGATATGCAAAATCGTGCCCTCCAACATACTGCAGCCAGGCGCCGCAGCATCCTCGCTCATCGCTCTATCTTCTCTTGTACCTTTATTTACCTTTATTGCCTTATTTTACCTTAGCTGACCCGTCGTCGGCAAGATAAATCGTCATGCGGTTGCTGCGCATCGTGTTATTTTCCTGTACGGCCCAGGCATTGCCCGTGATGACGGCCTTGCCCTGCTCCTTGCCGTAGTAGTCCATCTGGTCGCCGCCGGCCTCCATCGCGCGCGATGGGCTCACGACATGCGCATTGCCCTCGCCGATGTAGTGCTCGTCCTTGAGCCAGCCGTAGATGCGGTCCGCCGTGAACGTGTCGTCACCGCTCGTGAGCTGGCCGCCGCGGTCGATGACGATGTAGTCGTTCTGCTGCGGGAAGTAGTCGACCTGCTCACCGGAGAACGTCTTGTCGTCGCGCGAGCCGCGGACATTGCCCTGGGCCATCATGTGCTCCTGACCGTCCGACATCAAATAGTCGCAGGTCAGACGCGTGCCCTGATAGACGGCGATGACATTGCCCTCGACCGTCGCGGCCTGCGTCTTCGAGTTGTAGGTCGCGCGATTGCCCGTGACGTGCGAGTCGCCGCGCGTCAGGAGCACGTAGCCCGTCGCCGTGGCCTCGCCCGTGCGCATGTCGTATTCGAGCGTGTCGGCATCGAGCGATGCAGGCACTCCCTCTGCTGCGTAGAGCGTGCCCATGTGCAGGGACAGGATGGCTGCGACTGCTGCGAGCATGCCCTTCATTTTCTTGTTCTTCATTTCTGTTCTGCCCCCTCCATGAGTTTCTCGATGTGTGCCTTGCCGGAGATCTTGATCTTGTTGAAGCCGTCCGTGCTGTCGATGCGCTCGCCCCAGGCACGGATCGTGTCATTCGACACCTTCGCCTGGCCGATGGCCGAGAGCATGCCCTGCTCTGCTGTCCATAAGAGCTCATCGCTCGTCAGCTCCGCGCCGTCGCTCGTCGTGATCTGGACGTTGCCGTCGATCTTGATGTCCTTCGTCTCATTGTCGTACGAGCCGTGGTCAGCCTTGACCTCAGCCGAACGGCCATCTTTCTGGTAGAAGTGGCCCGTCAGGCCTGTCAGCTCTGCATTGCGCGAGTCGATGTCGACATCGATGTGGTCCGCCGTGAGGTCCCAGATCTTGACGCCGTCCTTCTCCTCGCTGATCGTGTTGTTGTCGTACGACATGATGCGCGGCTGATCGTCATCGGAATGGTCGATCTTCGGCGTCTCCGGCACCGTCCGCACGGCCCAAATGACCACGCAGGCAAAGAACAGGATGCCGAGTGCGACCAATGTCTTCTGCTTGCCATTCATTTCTGCTCGTCCTGCCCCCTTACCGTGTGATGCTTGCCCGTCTTCTGCTGCTCAGGCTTCGTGTTCCAGCGCTTCTGGAACCAGAGCCACTGTGTCGGATTGTCACGGATGATCTGCTCGACGACCTTCGTCATGCGGGCGGTGAAGTCGAAGAGATCCTTGTCCGTGTCGCCCGTGTCCTCATAGCGCATGACCTCGCCGACGACGACCTTATGCTTGCCGTTCGGCTGGCGCAGGATGAAGGCCGGCACGACGGGGGAATTGAACTTGCGCGCGAATACAGCCGGGCCCATCGGCGTCGCCGCGATGCGGCCGAGGAACGGCAGGAATGCGCCGCCCGGGCCGGCATCCTGGTCGACGAGGAAGCCGAGGATCTTGCCGCTCTTCAAAGCGCGTGCCGCCGCGATGAGCTCGCTCGTACCGCGCGAGAAAATCTCGACGTGGATTGTCTTGCGCAGGTCGTTGAGCGCGTACGTGTACTGCATGTTCGGCTGCGGCTTGGCGATGGCCGTGACCGGCAGGCCGTTCAATGTGAAGGCGGCCGACAGCCACTCCCACGTGCCGATGTGGCCCGTGACGATGGCGACGCCGTGGCCCTCTGCCAGCGCATCGGTCAGGCGCTCAAGATGGTCGATCTCGATGTACTCGCCGAAATTCTTCTCGTTCAGGTGCGGCATGTAGAGGATTTCCAAGACATTGCGGGCGAGGTTGATGAAGGACAGCCGCACGAGATGGCGGGCTTCCTTCTCCTCGATGCCGAGCGCCGGCATCATCTGCGATACGGCGCGTTCGCGCTCCTTCTTGATCAGGAGATAGTAGAGATTGCCGAGCACCCAGCCGACGGCCATCAGCAGCCGGTATGGCGTGTGGCAGGCCACTTTGCTCAAGAACATCACGAGTTTATACTGCATGAAAAAATGCCTCCAATGCCTTCTGTCTTATGTCTTCGTCTTCGCATACTCACTGGGCAAGGCCGTCCATGCTCGTCTTCGCCTGGAAGCCTGCAACTAGGCCCTGCCACTTGCCCTGCGCCTTGAGGATGAACTCGATGAGCTGGCGCACGGCACCGTGCCCACCCGGATAGTCCGACTGCAGGACGGTGGCCTCGCGCACTTCCTGCACGGCGTCGCCGACAGCTGCGGGGAAACCGACCTGCCCCATGATGGGCAGGTCGACGAGGTCGTCGCCGAAATACGCGATCTCCTCGTCCGCAAGCCCCAGCTTCGCCTTGAGGTCTCTGTAGGCCTCGCGCTTGTCGAGATTGCCCTGGTAGACCTCGGTGATGTGCAGCTCCTTGGCGCGGTAGCGGAGGTGCTCCGACTGGCGCCCCGTGATGATGGCCGTCTTCAGGCCCGCGCGGTGCGCGAGCGTGATGCCCAGGCCATCGCGGCAGAAGAAGGGCTTGAAGAGCTCGCCATCAGCTCCGATGTAGATGCCGCCGTCCGTCAGGACACCGTCGACATCGAAGATGATGAGCTTGACTCGTTTTGCGCGCTCCAGCGCATCTTCTTGAAATTCCATATCAGACTACTCCCTGGCGCAGGAGGTCGGTCAGGTGGACGATGCCGACTGGTGCGCCCTTCTCGTCGATGACCGGCAGGACCGTGACAGGGCGTGGCTTGTGCTTCTCCATGACAGAGAGCGCGGCGGCCGCCATCTGCTGCGGTGCGATCGTCAGCGGCTCCGTGAACATGATCTTCTCCACAGCCTCATCGAGGAACTTGTAGTCCTTCGCGAGGGCGCGGCGGATGATGCCGTCGGTGATGAGCCCGACGAATTTGCCCGAATCGTCGACAACCGAGACGGCGCCGAGTCCCTTGTCCGTCATGACGAACAGCGCGTCCTTGACCGTCTTGCCGCAGTGGATCAGCGGGTTGTCCTTGCCTGTGTGCATGACGTTCTCGACCTTCAGCAGCAGGCGGCGTCCGAGCGCTCCGCCCGGATGGAACATCGCAAAATCCTGGCTTGTGAAGTTGCGCTCCGCCATCAGGGCCATGGCGATGGCATCGCCCATGGCGAGCGTCGCCGTCGTGCTGGCCGTCGGCGCGAGCCCCAGAGGGCACGCCTCGCGCTCGACACTGATGTCGATAAAGTGGTCGCTGAACTTACCGAGCTGCGACTCGCGGCGGCCGCACATCGCGACGATCGTCGCGCCGATGCGGCGGATGATCGGCAGGATGTTGACGATCTCCGTCGACTCGCCGCTGTTGGAGATGGCGATGACGACGTCGTTCTCCGTCACCATGCCGAGATCACCGTGGAACGCCTCGGCCGGGTGCAGGAAGAAGGCGGGCGTGCCGGTGCTCGCGAGCGTCGCCGCGATCTTGCGGCCGACATGGCCCGATTTGCCCATGCCCGTGACGACGACGCGTGCCGGGCAGTTGAGGATGCAGTTAACAACGGCGACGAACTCATCGCCGATACGGTCCTTGAGCGCGAGGACCGCCTTGCCCTCGATGTCCAATGTCTCGATTGCTGTCTCTTTGATCTTGTTCACGCTATTTCCTCCTCATGCCTGGCGATGGACAATCTTGTGGATGGCCAGGGCATCCGTCAGCAGGCCCTCGAGCTTGTCGAGGTAGACCATGTTGGCGCCGTCCGACAGCGCTTCCTCCGGATTGTCGTGGACCTCGAGGAAGAGTGCGTCGATGCCGGCACCTGCGGCCGCGCGCACGAGGTACTCGACGTACTCGCGGTTGCCAGAGGACGTCGTGCCATTGCCGCCCGGCAGCTGGACGCTGTGCGTGCCGTCAAAGACGACAGGGTAGCCGAGGCTGCGCATGATCGGCAGGCTGCGCATGTCGACGACGAGGTTGTGATAGCCAAAGGAAGCGCCGCGCTCCGTCAAGAGCATCTGCTCACAGCCGCACTCGTGCAGCTTGTCGACGACGTTGCGCATGTCCTCCGGCGCGAGGAACTGGCCCTTCTTGACGTTGACGACGCGGCCCGTCTGGGCAGCGGCGTGCAGGAGGTCCGTCTGGCGGCAGAGGAAGGCCGGGATCTGCAAGATGTCGGCCACCTTGGCGACAGGCTCCGCCTGCGTCGTCTCGTGGATATCGGTCACGATGGGCACGCCGAGCGTCTCCTTGATCTCCTGCAGCATCTCGAGTCCCTTCTTAAGACCCGGGCCGCGGAAGCTGTGATACGAGGAGCGGTTTGCCTTATCGAACGAAGCCTTGAATACGTAGTTGATGCCGAGACGGCCGCAGATTTCCTTGATCGTGCGCCCGATCAGCAGGCAGCGGTCCATGCCCTCAAGGACACAGGGACCTGCGAGCAGTGCGAGGGGCTCTCCCTCGCCGATCATGAAATTTCCAACCTTGACCTTATTCATGCGTTTCACCTTCCACTTTCTGTTCTGATTGCCATGTGTAAAAGTTCCATACCGGCAGGCATTATCCCTGCATCATCTGGCGATAGATTGCATTGACCTTCTCGAGGTCCTCCGCCGTGTCCACGCCGACAAATCGGTACGGCGTCTTGATGACCTTGATGCGATAGCCGTTCTCGAGGGCGCGCAGCTGCTCGAGGCTCTCCGCATGCTCTAAGGGCGTCTCCGCCATCTTGGCATACGCGAGCAAGAAGTCACGCTTGTAGGCGTAGATGCCGATGTGCTTGTAGACGGGCGTGCCCTCGTGACGCGGGTACGGCAGCAGCGAGCGCGAGAAGTAGAGCGCATAGCCCTGCTTGTCCATGACGACCTTGACGTTGTTGGGATTCTGCTGCTCGGACTCATCCGTGATCTCGGTGCAGACCGTCGCCATCTGCAGGTCCGCGTCCCCGTCAAAGGCAGCGGCCAGCTCGTCAATGAGCTTAGGCTCGATGAGCGGCTCGTCGCCCTGAACGTTGATGATGAGGTCGACGTCCTGGTACTTCTCGGCGACTTCGGCGAGGCGGTCCGTGCCCGTCGGATGATCCTTGCGCGTCATGACGGCCTTGCCGCCATGCTGCAGGACAGCGTCGTAGATGCGGCTGTCGTCCGTAGCGACGATGGCTGCCGCGACGCGCGAAGCCTTGGCGGCGCGCTCATAGACGCGGCAGATCATGGGTTTGCCGGCAATGTCCTTGAGCGGCTTGCCGGGCAGGCGCGTCGATGCGTAGCGCGCCGGGATGACACAGAGAACATTCATGGGTTTCCTGTCCTTTCTTCTAGTGCACAAGCAGAGATCAGTGGCCAAGGCGCTCGGCCAGGCGCTTCTTCAAGAGATCCGCGAGGCCTTCGCTGCCCTTCTGGAAGTTGACTTCCACGCAGATGACGTAGATCGGGATGGACCACTTCTCGCGGGCCACATCCGCCGGGATCTTGACGGCATCCTTCTCCGTGATGACGATGGCCTCCGCGCCGGCATTTTCGGCCTGCTGGAAGATGTCCGTCATCTCGGACATCGCGTAGTCGTGATGGTCCGGATAGCGCAGGCTCTCGATGATCACCGCACCGAGGTCGGAAAGCGTCTGCTCGAAGGAGGCGGGGTTGCCGATGGCCGAGACGGCCATGATGCGCTTGCCGCGCATCTGCGCGATGTCGATGCCTTGGCTCGCGATGTTGACGTACCACTCCGTCAGCGGGATGAAGCAGCGCGGCTGATGGATGCTCTCGACGATGCGCGCCTCCGGATTGTAGCGGTGCACCGTCTCGCGGATGTAGTCGCAGGACCCGGCCGCCGCCTGGTCGACCTTCGTCATCAGGCAGATGTCGGCACGGCTGATGTGCGAGATCGGCTCGCGCAGGGTGCCGCGCGGCAGGATGTAGCCGTTGCCGAAGACGTTGACGGCATCGACGAGCAGGATGTCGAGATCGCGCTCGAGTTGCCAATGCTGGTAGCCGTCGTCGAGGATGGCTACCTCCGCCCCGAAGTGCTCCATCGCATAGCGGCCCGTCTTGGCGCGCTCCGCGCCGATGAGCACGGGGACTTCCGGCAGGTGCTTGGCGAGCATGTACGCCTCATCGCCGGCCTCCGCCGCATCCATGTGCAGGCGCTTGCCGTCGGAGACGATGCCGACCTCCCCGTGCCACTTGGCGCGGTAGCCGCGGTTGAGGATGACGACGCGGTAGCCCATGTCGCGGATGTCACGCGCGAGGCGCTGCGCCGTCGGCGTCTTGCCCGTGCCGCCGACCGTCACGTTGCCGAGGCTGATGACGAAGCAGTCGAGCTTCTGTTTCTGGAAGATGCCGTACTTGTAGCCGGCCAGCTTGATGTTGACGAGCAGGCCGTAGATCAACGAGAAGATGTAGAGGATGCCCATGATGAGGTGCGGGAAGAGCCCGTCCACCTCTTTACTATGGACAAGGTCGATGAAATAGGTCTGGAAGTTCGTGATCTTCTGGGTAGAGCGCACGTGATGGCGGTTCTCGGGACTGCTCTCATAGCTCTCGAGCATCTGGTGGAGCAGGATGGCCGACTTGCGCGAAGCGCCCTTGTTCTCGCGCACGATGGCGCGCGTCTCTTCCTCCATGCGGTGGCGGTGCTCCGGCTCGTCGAAGAGGCGCGTGACCTGCTTCGCGAGTTCCTCGCCGTTCTTCACGGTCAGGCAGGCGTCGCGGTTCTTGAAGAGCGCGTAGGTGTCCTTGAAGTTGAACATGTGCGAGCCGACGATGATGGCTTTGCCGTGCGCGGCCGGCTCGAGGATGTTGTGGCCGCCGTGCGGCACGAGGCTGCCGCCGACGAAGACGACATCGCCGATGCTGTAGACCTTGCCGAGCTCACCGATCGTGTCGAGGATGACGATGTCCTCATCCTGCGGCGCTTCGTTCTGGAGCTTCGTGCGCGTCGTGACCGAAAAGCCTGCCTTGCGGCAGAGGTGGACGACCTCCATCGTGCGCAGGAGCTCGCGCGGCGCGATGACGAGGCGTGCGTGCGGATGCGTCTCGCGCACGGCCTTGAATGCCTGCAGCACGGCCTCCTCCTCGCCGCGGTGCGTCGAGCCGGCGAGGAAGATGCCATCGTTCTTGGAAAGGCCCATTTCCTCGATGATCTTCTGCTTCTCCTCGGGACTGACATCGGTGTACGTCTGGTCGAACTTCGTGTTGCCCGTGACAGTCACGAGCTCCTGCGGTGCGCCGAGGCGCATGATGTACTCCGCATCGATAGGCGACTGCATCGCGAAGAGCTTGACCGTCCCGATCATGTTGCGCAGCAGGCTGTGCAGGTGCTTGTACTGCTTGACGCTCTTGTCACTGATGCGGCCGTTGACCATCATGACCGGCACGTGGATCTTGCGCGCCGTGCGCAGGAAGTTCGGCCAGAGCTCCGTCTCGACCGGCAGGAAGACGCGCGGGCGGATGCGCCGCAGCACGTGGCCGGCCAGCCACGGCAGGTCGAGCGGGAAGTAGATGATCGCATCGGCATCCTTAATGATGCGGTTGGCCATCTCGTAGCCGCTCGTCGTGACGACAGAGACGAGGATGGGGCTCTTCGGGAACTCCTTGCGGAACTCCTTGATGAGCGGACTCGTCGCGACGATCTCGCCGACAGAGGCCGCATGAACCCAGATGCAGTCCTTCTTCTCCACCTTGTCGAGAGCGTGTTCGGGGAAGAAGCCCAGGCTCTGCCGGATGCGTTCGACAAAGCCTTTCTCACGCACCGAGCGGACCATGAACATCGGGATGATCAGGATCACGATGATGATGGCCGCTATATTATAGAGTAGTTGCATATCCTCTTCCCCTTCTTACGCGTTTTTCTTGTTGAACTGGATATTGTAGAGATAACTGTAGAGGCCACCCATCTTGAGCAGTTCCTCGTGAGTGCCGTGCTCCTTGATGTGACCGTTGTCGATGACGTAGATCTGGTCGGCGTTGAAGATCGTCGAGAGGCGGTGTGCGATGACGAAGGAAGTGCGGCCGACCATGAGCTTGTCGAGGGCCGCCTGCACGATCTTCTCGCTCTCCGTGTCGAGCGCCGACGTCGCCTCGTCGAGGATCAGAATCTGCGGGTTCTTGAGGATGGCGCGCGCGATGGCCATGCGCTGGCGCTGGCCGCCCGAGAGGTTGAGGCCGCGCTCGCCGATCTTCGTGTCGTAGCCGTTCGGCAGTTCGCGGATGAAGCCGTCGGCATTGGCGGCCTTCGCCGCTTGCTCGACTTCCTCGTCCGTCGCATCGAGGCGGCCGTAGCGGATGTTCTCGCGCACCGTCGTCGAGAAGAGCATTGTCTCCTGCGGCACGATGCCGATCTGCTCGCGCAGCGACGAAACGGTGACATCGCGGATGTCAAAGCCGTCGATGGAGATACTGCCTGACGTCACTTCGTAAAAGCGTGGGATCAGGTTGGCGATCGTCGACTTGCCGGCGCCGCTCGGGCCGACAAAAGCGATCATCTGGCCGGGCTTCACTTCGAGGTTGACGTCGGAGAGTGCCGGCACGCCCTTCTTGTACTCGAAAGAGACGTGGTCGAAGACGACGTGCCCCTTGACCTTCGGCAGTTCCTTGGCGTCCGGCTTGTCCGCGATCGTCTCCTTGAGGTCGATGACGGCGAAGACGCGGTCGACGGCGGCCATCGCGCGCTGCAGGTTGCCGTAGACGCGCGAGAGGCGCTTGACCGGGTTTGCGAGGTTGACAGCGTACGTCAGGAAGGCGACGAGTGCACCGGCCGTCATCTCGCCGTTGACGACCTCGTAGCCGCCGAACCAGATGATGACCGTGACCGAGATGGCCGCGAGGAACTCGACGGACGGCGTCAAGAGGCTCGTGAGCTGGACGTTCTTCATCGCCGCCTGGAAGTTGAGCTCATTCTGGCGGCAGAAGCGCTTGATCTCGTAGTTCTCGCGCACGAACGACTTGACGACGCGGATGGACGAGACGCTCTCCTGCAGGAGCGAGGTGATGTCGGCCATGCGCTCCTGGATGACCGTGCCGTTGCGCTTGATCTTGCGCCCGAAGATCTTCATGGCCTGGCCGACGAGCGGGATGATGACGAGTGTCAGAATGGAGAGCTTCCAGTCGAGCACGATCATCATGACGAGCGAGCCGATGAGGATGGATCCCTCCGTGACCATCTCGATGAGCTGGTCGACGAGTGCCGACTGGATGGCCGCGACATCGTTCGTGATGTAGCTCATGACCTCGCCCGTCTGATGGCGGTCGAAGTAGGCCATTGGCATGCGCTGGAACTTGCGGAACATGACCTCGCGCACATCGATGATGACCTTCTGGCCGATGAATGAGACGAGGTACGACTGCCCGTAGAAGAAGATGCCGCGCAAGAGGAAGACGACGACGATGCCGACACAGATAAGGTTGAGCATCACCATGTCCTTCTCGGCCAGCACCTTATCGATCATGTCCTTGATGATCCAAGGCAGGTAGAGATTGGCCGCCGCCGCCATGATGATGCAGAAGATGGCCAGTATGAGCTGCTTGACATATGGCCGCATGTATTGGAGCAGCCGCTTGTAATTCTTCATGTTATTCTCCTGAATGTCGTTTGTCGTGTGCCGCCTCGAGTATCTTCGCCGCCACTCGGGCCGCCGCGCCCGGCGGGCCGAGCCGCTTGCAGGCCTCGATCAGCTTTGCGCATGTCTTCTCCCTGGCGCTCTCGCCGCGGTAGAGGCGCGAGAGCTCGCGGGCGATGCGGTGCGGCTCCACTTCACCCTGCAGGAGCTCCGGCTGGATCGTCTCGCCGAGCAGGATGTTCGGCAGAGTGAAGTGGTCGACGTGGACGAGCATGCGCCCGATCATGTAGTTGAGCGGCGCGAGCCGGTAGAGCGAGACACACGGCAGGCCCATGAGGGCTGCCTCCATGACGACCGTGCCCGAGGCCGCTGCTGCCACATCCGCAAGCCCCATGAGCGCATAGCGGTTCTCGTGCGTGAGCTGGACTTCTGCGCCGTGCTCTGCCACGAGCTGCTCGATGAGCGGCTCATACGAGGCGGCCGCGACAGGCAGGAAGAATTTCGTCCCGGGGCGCTTGGCCGCGAGCAGTTTCGCCGCCTCGAGCATGGCGGGCAGCAGCATCGTAATCTCCTGGCGGCGGCTGCCCGGCATCAGGAGCACGGCGTGGTCACCCGGCGCGATGCCAAAGAATGCGCGCGCCTCCGCCTCGGGAATCTCTGCCTTGACCGTATCGACGAGCGGGTTCCCGAGGAACGAGATGTTGGCGCCGGCTGCCTCGTAGACGGGCAGCTCGTGAGGGAAGATCGCGACGAAGGTGTCGGCGAGCGCCGCGCACTTCTTCGCGCGGCCCTTGCGCCAGGCCCAGGCCGACGGCGGGATGTACGAGAAGACGGGGATGCCGAGCTTTTTGGCGCGCTTCGCGAGGCGCCAGTTGAAGTCCGGGTAATCGATGAGGACGAGGAGGTCCGGGCGCTCCTCCTCCATGTACGCCGTCAGGTCGTCGAGGAGCCTGAGGATGCGCCTGAGGTTCTTGATGACCTCCCAGACGCCCATGACATTGTAGTCCGCGAAATTGCGGAAGAGCTTCACGCCCGCGCGCTCCATGCGCGCTCCGCCAAAGCCGATGAGCTCGGTATCGGGTGCCTGCTCGAGCACGGCGCGCGCGAGGCGCTCCCCGTGCAGGTCGCCCGACACCTCGCCGGCTGACATCATGATCTTCATCCACAAACCTCCTCAGTCCCACACCCATAAGAAAAGCCGAAAAGACGCGAGGATACCAGCATTCCTGGTTCCGCCGCGTCTCACAATCACACACTTAGATGGCTGCAATCGTTATGTTATTGGCCTCTGCCAGTGCGAGCATCTCCTCACGCTCGACGAGGAGCGTCTTGTCGGCCTCGATTGCCAGAGCCGTCGCCCCGACATCCACCATGCTCTGGATGGTCGCGAGTCCGACAGTCGGCACATCGAAGCGGTCATCCTGCTGCGGCTTGGCGACCTTGGCAACGACTGCGCCGCCGCGCGCGAGCTGACCGCCGCGGTGGATGCAGGCATCCGTGCCCTCGATGGCCTCGAGCGCCATGACGGCCATGTTCTTGACGACGGCCGTCTGGCCGACATCGAGGCGGCCGATCTCCTTGGCCATGCGGAAGCCGAACTCCATGTCCTTGCGTTCCTCAGCCGTCGGCTCGCGCTTCGTGATGACGCCGCGGTGCGGCATGAGGCGGCGTATGAGCGCCGTCTGGTCAAAGGCCTGGATGCCGGCCTTGGCGAGCTCCCGCACGAACATCATCATGATCGTGTCGTCCTTGCGGTCCGGCAGCTCCATGATGAGCTTCAGCATGCGAGCGTCCGGCTGCACCTTGCCCGAGAACAGCAGCTCCTTCGTGACCTTGCCGATCATCGTGACCTTGCTGACCTGGTGTTCCTTGAGATAGTTCAGCACGGCATCGAGATGCGCGATGCTGATGGACTGGCAGTCCGCCGTGCATTCCTTGAGCTCTGCGTCCGTCTCCGGCAGCAGAGCGACGGCATAGACCTCATAACCGAGGAGCTTTGCCGCCTTCGCACACTCAACTGGCAGTTTGCCGGCGCCGGCCAGCAATCCGATTCTTTCCATAACGATTCCCCCGAAATTCCTACTCCCTCATCTCAGTCCTGAGCGCTTTCAGTCGCGCTCTCTGCGCTCGCGGCAGATGCCGCGCTCTGCATTGCGCAGGAAGCGCAGGAAATGCTCGACCTCTTCGCAGGAATCGACTTCCTGCTCGATGACGGCGATTGCCTGCTGCAAGCTCAGGCCCGAGCGATAGAGCAGCTTGTATGCCTTCTTGATGTTGCGGCGCGCCTCTAACTGGATGCCGGCGCGCGAGATGCCGACGGCGTTGAGGCCGACGACCTTGGCCGGCTGGCCATCGACGATCGTGTACGGCACGACATCCTGCGTGAGCTTCGACATGCCGCCGACCATCGCATTGCGGCCGATCTTGACGAACTGGTGGACACCAGCCATGCCGCCGATGACAGCGCGGTCCTCGACGACAGCATGGCCCGCGAGGCTCGCGAGGTTCGACATGATGACGTGGTTGCCGACGACGCAGTTGTGCGCGACATGCGTGAGCGCCATGAGCAGGCAGTCGTTGCCGACGCGCGTCTCCTCACCCTCACCTGTCGCACGGTGGATCGTCGCACCCTCGCGGATCGTCGTGCGGTCACCGATGACCGTGTAGCTCTTCTCCCCGCGGAACTTGAGGTCCTGCGGCTCCTCGCCGATGGACGCTCCCTGGAAGATGTGGCAGTCCCTGCCGATCTGGGTCCAGCCGTGGATGACGACGTGCGGGCCGATCTTCGTGCCCTCGCCAATCTCGACATTCTCGCCGATGACCGAGTAAGGCCCGATCTCGACATTCTCTGCGATCTTTGCACCTGGCGCGACCACAGCTGTTTCATGTATATTTGCAGTGACCTTGTTGTCCGTATTCATCTGCTCCAACTCCTTAACCTTCCTCCAATGCCGGTCCTGGCCGGCCAGTTTGCTCTGTCCTTTTCTATATACTCCTGAATACCCTCATCATTCCTGTATCTCATTTGACTGCAAATCTGGGCGTTTTTCGAGTTGAACAAAGACTACATGCGTTTAGGCAATTGATAGAGGCAGAAATCAAAGATCTTCGCCCTTTTTCAATGCAAACTTGAAATCTGCCGAAGCAGCGAGTTCGCCGTCGACATAGCCATCGCAGTGGAGCAGGCCGAAGTCACCGCGCGTGCGCACGAGCTGTGCCTTCGTGACGAGCTGGTCGCCCGGCACGACCTGGCGCTTGAACTTGACGTGCTCCATGCCGCCGAACAGTGCGATCTTGCCGCGGTGCTCTTCTGGATAGAGCATGGCGACGCCGCCGACCTGTGCCATCGCCTCGAGGATCAGGACGCCCGGCATGATCGGGTGGCCCGGGAAGTGGCCCAGGAAGTGCGGCTCATTCATCGTGACATTCTTGATGCCCGTCGCCGACTTGAACGGCTCGAGCTCGATGATGCGGTCGACGAGCAGCATCGGCGGGCGATGCGGCAGGATCTTCTGGATCTCGTTGATATCTAATTCCATGATTTCTCCCTCTTCCTTTAAAACGTTGTCAGGATGTGTTTCTTACCGATTTGCATAAGCAGCGGCGATCTTCTTCGCCAGCTGTGTGTTGAGCGCGTGGCCCGATGCCGCGGCAATCACATGGCCGCGGATGATGCCGGCGAGGCGCAGGTCACCGATGACGTCGAGGATCTTGTGGCGCACGAGCTCATCCTCGAAGTGGAGCGGATTGAGCCAGCCTTCATCGTTGTAGACGATGACGTTCTCGAGCGAGCCGCCGAGGCCGAGGCCCATCTCGCGCAGCGCCTGGATCTCCTTCTCGTAGGCGATCGTGCGGGCCGGGGCGATCTCCTTGTGGTAGACCGCCTCATCGATGTGGAAATCCTCGTACTGGACACCGATCAGCTTGTGCGGGTTCAGGGATGTGAAGCTCACACGGAAGCCGTCGTACGGCAGGACCATGACGAAGCGGCCCGTCTTCTCGTCGTCGATGCGGTAGACCTTGTCGATGACGATCTCCTTGCGGTCCTTCGCCTGCTCTGCGATGCCGGCCTTTGCCATGAGCTCGAAGAAGACAAGCGAGGCACCGTCAGCCACCGGGGGCTCTTCCGAGTCGAGCTCGACATAGGCATTGTCGATGCGGTGCGCGTGGAACGCGCTCATGAGGTGCTCGATCGTGAATACCTTGTGGCCGTCCTCCTCCACCGTCGTCGCGCGCAGCGTCGACGTGACATTCTCCGCCTTCGCGTGGATCTGCGGCGCCCCCGGAAGGTCCGTGCGCACGAAGACAATGCCCGTGTCCTCCGGTGCCGGCTTCAGCGTCGCATGGACCTCACGGCCGGAATGCAGCCCGATGCCCGTATAAGAGATTTCCGTCTTCAATGTTCTCTGTTTCTGCAAAATCATACCTCCTGCCGTAATGTGCCTCTTTATATTGTACAAAACAATTGTCTGCGATGCAAGTCACGATGCAGGTCAGTATTCTTCCCGCATGGACTTCCAGCGGTCGTGCAGCCAGAACCATTCCTCCGGGTAGCGGCGCACATGGTCCTCGATGCACTTCGTCAGAACCTGCGTCGTCCTGCGGATGTCCTCGCGCTTGTCCTTCGTCTTCTCGACAAAGACGGGGTCCTGCACGATCAGTGTGTGGAAGCCGTGCTCGTCGCGGTGCATGAAGGCCGGGAAGATCGGCACGCCCTGGAAGCGCGCCATCGAAGCAGCGCCCGGCACGCAGTTCGTCGGCTTGCCGAAGAAATCGAGCACGATGCCGCTGCGGCGGTTCGTGTCCTGATCCATGATGAGGCCGATGGCCCAGCCCTTCTGCAGCATCGCGAACATCTCGCGCACGCCCGTCTTGTAGGTGATGTGCATGCCGATGAGCGTGCGATACTCATTGATGAAGCGGTCGGCACCCGTCGACTTCTGCTTCATCGCGACGCCGACGAGCGGGATGCCGGCCTGCGCGAAGGCGCCGCCCATGAGTTCCCAGTTGCCGCTGTGCGCCGCTGCGATGATGCAGCCCTTGCCGAGAGCGAGGCCGCGCTCGAGCTTGTCGAGGCCCTCGATGCGCACGTAGTCCGCGATGTGCTTGCGGATGACAGGGAAGCGCAGGACCTCCATGAGCATCGGGCCGAAGCGGACGCTGCTCGCCTTTGCGAGGCGCTCCGCCTCCTGCTCGCCGACGCCGAGGCACATCATGATCTGGTCCTTCGCGAGCTTCTTGCGGCGCTTCGGCACGAAAATCCAGGCAAAGGCGCCCAGGGCCCGGCCGATGGTCTCACAGGCTCCGCGCGGCAGCAGGCAGCAGATCTTGCTCGCCGCCTTCAACAGATAATATGACAACATCCTTTTCCCCTCTTTCAGCAAGAAAGCCTTCCCTGTCCCGGAAAGGCTTTCTTCGCGCACGATGCGTTATTTCGACTCATACTTGGCCAGCTTCTTCTCGAGCTGGCGGAACTTCTTGTACATCTCCGGCAGGTGCTTCATCGAAGCCTGCATGCGCAGCCACTCCGCATGGCTCTGGACCGGGAAGCCGGCGCAGAAGACACCCTCCGGCATATCGCCGATGATGCCCGAGCGCGCGGCGTAGACCGAGTTGGCCCCGATATTGATGTGGCCGACCGTGCCGACCTGGCCGCCGAACGTGACGTTGTGGCCGACCGTCGTCGAGCCCGAGATGCCCGTCTGCGCGACAATCAGGCAGTTCGGCCCAATCTTGCAGTTGTGGCCGATGTGCACGAGGTTATCGATCTTCGTGCCGTGGCCGATGACCGTCGAGCCCATGGCCGCGCGGTCGATGCCGTCGTGTGCGCCGATCTCGACATCATCCTCGAGGACGACGTTGCCGACCTGCGGCACCTTCGTGTGCACGCCCTCGTGCGTCGTGAAGCCGAAGCCGTCCGAGCCGATGACAGCGGAGCAGTGGATGACGCAGCGCTTGCCGACGTGGCAGTGCTCGCGGACCGTCGCGCTCGAGTAGATGACCGTGTCCTCCTCGATCTCCGCGTACTGGCCGATGTAGGTATGCGGGTAGAGCGTCACGCGGTCCCCGATGACAGCGTGGTCATCGACGACGGCGAACGGCATGATGACGACATCCTTGCCGAGCTTGACATCCTTGCCGATGTGCGTCTGCTCGCTGACGCCCGCGGGGAACTGGAGCTTCGGCGTGAAGAGCTCGAGGAGGCGCGCAAAGGCTGCGCGCGGCTCCTCGACGTAGAGTGCCGTCTTCGGGAAGTCCGCGACGCCCTCCGGCAGCATGACGGCTGCCGCACGGCACGTCTTAGCCTCCTCGATATGCGGATCGACGGCAAACGTCAAATCGTGCTCACCGGCACCCTCGATGTTGTCGAGGCCGCTGATGACGATCGATGCATCGCCAACGATGCGGCCGCCCACGTATTCTGCAATTTCCTGCAAGGTCTTTTTCATGTCAAATCACATCCTTACTGCAGCTTGGCAATGACGTCATCCGTCACATCGACACAGCCCATCAGAGCCGTCGGCTGCTCCTTCTCGCTGTCCACGACGACATCGAGCTTCTTCTCCTTCGCGATGTCCTGCAGGGCTGCGCTGACCTTCTGCTGCAGCTGCATCTGGTACGACTGGTTCAGGCTGGCCATCTTGCGCTGTGCATCGGCCTGTGCCTTCTGCGCGTCCTCCTGGCTCATGTCCGGGTTGTCCTGCAGCGACTTCTGCGCTTCCTCGCGGGCCTCGTTGATCTTCTGGTTGCCTTCTTCGACGAGAGACTTTACCTGCGGCGCTTCCTGCATGACGCGGGAACCTTCGATGTAGCCGATCTTGACCTGGCCGCAGCCGCTCATGAGCATCGTCGCAGCAAAGGCGGCTGCCAGAAGACCTACGGTTTTCTTACGTAATTTCATATCGTGATTCGCTTCTTTCTGTGATTGGTTGGGTGATGGATAAGATGATATCTATGAATCCTCAGACGAGCCGTCCGCATCGTCTTTGCTCTCTAACGTGCTGACTTCGCTGACGAGCTCGTCCGTGACATCCTCGGTGTCACTGCCGACAACAGGCATGAAGCGCTCCGGCTTCATACTCGCGGGCAGGTCCATGGGCAGCTTGAACGCGAGGTCCTCGGCGGGATTCGCGAGGACCATCGTGAAATGATGCAGGATGGCAATCTTGGCCGCCTTGCCCGCAATGTCGTTGCGGATGTGCGTGTCGAGTGCCTGGATCTCCTCGGCCTTCTGCGCCATCATCTCCTTGATCTGAGCGCGCTGCTGGAGCCGCTCGGCCGCCGTCATCTGCATCTCCTGCTGCATCGCCGCGGTGTCGCGCTGCTGCACTTCCGACTGCTTGCGCACAGATTCCGACTTCTGCTGGTCGAGCGCCGTCTTGGCCTGCTCGCGCCACTTGGCGAGCTTCGGCCCCATGACGGACTGCACGTATGCGTTCACCTCGCGCTCCCAGGCCTTGGCGAGTTCCTGCTGGCGCATGCCGCGCTCTTCCTTGAGAAGCTCGCGCTGGTTCTCCCAGCCCGCCTTCTCCTCATCGAGCTCCTGCTGCTTCGTCCAGGGATGATGCATGGCCTTCTGGTTGTCGATCTTGATGTTGAGGTTGAGGATCGCGTTCTGGTAATCCTCGTCGATAGCCTTGCGGCGGCTCTCATACTCGGCCTCGTGGGCCTCGCGGTACGCCTTCTCGACCTTCTTGGCCTCGCGCTCGAGTTCCGAGCGGCCGCCGATGACGGTCTGGGCATTTTTCTGCCAAACGGAATCGTCGAACGGCTTTGCATCGACAGTCGGCGGCTCCACCTTCATCTCGGGCAACTTCTCTGTGTCCTTGAGCGAGAGCTCCAGGCTCTTGTACTCCTTCTGGAGCGTCTCGAGCTTCTCGTAATCGGGGTGCGCCTCCATGACTTTCTGCATGTCGACGAGGCCGATGCTCGCGGCCGCCGTCTGTTTGACGGGTTCATGCCCCGGCATCAGCGCGCGGACGCCCCAGGCCCCGAGGAAGACGAGGCCGAGCGCGATGGCGCTACCCATGAGTATCTCCTTGCGCTTCTTCTGCCAGAGGCTCTTCCCTCCAGGAGCAGCGCCCGGCTTCTCTGGCGTTCTATCGGGATTGTCCAACGGCCCTGCCCTCCTTACAAGTAGTACCGAGCGTAAAATCCGCTCGGTACTCGACGCTCCATATGACCCTCAGAGGATTACTTGCTGAGCTTTTTGATGACATCCTGCGTGATATCCTGGCCGCCGTAGACAACCGAGCTCTTCTCGAGGACGACAGACAGGCCCTTAGCCTCTGCTACGCTCTTGACGGAATCCTCGATGCTCTTCTGGAACGGCTCCATGAGCTCCTGATTCTTCTGGGCAAGGCGCTGCTGCGTCTGCTGATAGTAGTCGTTCTTCTCCTGGTCGCTCATGTTTGCGGACTTCTCCTCAAACTCCTTCTGGGCGTCCTGGACTTCTTTCTGCATCTGGGACTGGATATCCTGGAGCTGCGAGCTCTGCTGTGCGATCTGGCGGTAGTCGACGACGCCGACATTCGAGCTTGCTGCGCTTGCGATACCCGAGCCAGACTGCGTCAAGGCGAGGGCGACAACAGAGCCGACAAAGACGAGTGCGATGAGGACACTGATGATCTTGACCTGTTTTTTCTGCAATGTAACCATTTTATCTTCTCCTTCTTGGATTCCAAAGAAACACGTTTATTATAGCAGACTTCGCAGGGGTCTACAAGGATTTCCCCTGCGGAGCATTCAGAAATTCCCGATGAGGCGGAGCCAGCCCTGCGTCTTGTCGAGGACGTACTCGACCCCGAGGAAATCGTGGACCTGATAGAGTAGTCCTGCCTCGCCGAGGTGGTCGGCGAAGCGGTATTCGTAGCGGAGCTGCCAGCGCGGCGCGAGCGCCTGCCTGGCGCCGAACACGAAGCGCTTCTCGCGCATGTCGTAGCGGATCTCTGGCCGCGTGCCCATGCCGATGCGGTGGTTATAGCCCATCGCCCAGCCCCAGTCGACCTTCTGCGGCATGAAGTCGACCTGCGCGAAGAGCTCGTCGCGCGCCGTCATCATGCACCCGGCGTGGAGCCTCATGCGCAGGCTGTCCACCTCGCGCTCATACTTGCGCTCCTTGCGCCCCATGTCGACCCAGCCCGTCAGCCGCGCGCGGTAGCGCGAGGAGTCCGAGCGGCTCATGACCGTCATGCGCTCTTGCGGCGCGATTGTCACGGCCGTCTTCATGCGAAGCGCCCGGAAGTCGCGCTGCGCGTCGAGGCGCTCCGAGAAGAGCTGCTCGAAGTCGTGCTGATGGCGCGCGACAAAGGCGACAGGCACGCCGACGAGCATATCGGCCTGCTCCTGCATGAGCTCGCGGTGGTTGAGCAGCGTGAGGTTCGGGATGGTGCTCGAACGCATCGAGAGGTCCGCCGTGCGGACGACGGGCAGGCGCGGGTAGACCGTCAGGCTGACTTCCGCCGCGCTGCCATCCGTCTCGACCTCGAAGTCGCCGCGGAACTCCGGCAGGTGCTCCGCGAGATAAGCTTCGAGATGGTGCTTGAGGACGCCGTTCGTCCAGTCGGTCGCCGCGACCGGCAGGCCGTAGAGCGCATCCGAGAAGACGGCGCTGACATCCGCGAGGTCCTCGCGCACGAGGCGCTCCACCTCGGGCGGCATGCCCTCGACATGCGTCTCGACCGAGATCGTGCGGATCTGGTCGGCCCACGGCGAGAGCTCGACCGTGACCTCGGCCGTATCGCCGAGCTGGAGACTGACATCGCGCACAGTATAGCCGACAAGCACCTTGTCAAAGACCTGGCGGATAATCTCGCGCTTCGCCGCAGCATCCGCGGCGTGCAGGTCATCGCCGAGCAACAGCTGCTCAGAGATGACCTGCACGCTCGTCTCCATACGCTGCTGCACGAGCGGCGGCAGGCCGTCAGGTGCAGTGACATGAGCCGTCACTGCCTCGACCCGCCCGGCGGCCTGCGCCGCAGAGCAGGCAAAGACGCCGATAGCGGCGAGTGATAGGAGGCAGGCCAGAAATACCTGCCCGACGGCTCCCCGCCCAAGCTGTATCGTCAATAAGCATCCCTTCTTTTCTCAGGCAGCTCTTCTCGCCACGCGTCCATCAGAACGAGCTGCCGACGCTGAAGTGGACGCGGCCGCCGTCATCGCCCCAGCCGTAGTCGAAGCGCAGCGGACCGATCGGCGTCGTCAGCGAGATGCCGACACCGATGCTGCCGTGCAGGTCATCGGGCGTCAGGCCGCTGTCCCAAGCACCGCCCCAATCCGTGAAGATGGCGCCCTGCACCTTCTTCACGACGGGAAAGCGGTACTCGATCGTACCGAGGAACTCGCGGTCGCCGCGGAACTGGTCCTCACGGTAGCCGCGCAGCGAGCCCTGGCCGCCGATGCGGTACTGGTTGAACTCCGAGATGTCGCCCGTGCCGACGCCGTAGCGGCCGCGCAGTGCGAAGACCTGCGAACGGCCGGCGCGGATGTAGTGCTGGCCGTCGAACGTGTACTTCTGGAAGTCGAAGTCGCCGCCAAAGCCGGCGAACTCGCTCGAGAAGCTCACGCGGCTGCCGCTCATCGGGTTGTAGACATTGTCGCGCGTATCCGTGACGTGCTCGAGCGTGATGCTGCGCGTCGTGCCGAAGTTGTCGTCGAGCCACTTCGTATCATGGCTGCGGTCGCCCATATTGCCGTCATCGACATGGCGCACATACGAGTCCTTGCGGTTGCGCAGCGTCACGTAGTTCGTCGTGTACTCCGTGACAGGGCGGCCAAACGTCAGCTCACCGCCGGAGTACTTGCGCATGTACGTCTCCTTGAGATCGCCGTCCGTGTCGTAATCATCATACTCGTACGTGCGGTTGTAGATGCGGAACGTGCCGACCGTCTCCTTGCTGTCGAGCCACGGGCGGCGGTAGGAGAAGGTGTAGCCGTGCGCATCCTCGTCGTCGCCGCTCTTCTCGTACGTCAGGCTGATCGCGTCGCCCGTGCCGCGGAAGTTCGTGTCGCCGATCGAGACCATGCCGAGGACGCCGTCCTCGCTCGAGTAGCCGGCGCCGATGCCGAACGAGCCCGTGCGCTTCTCCGTGACATCGAGTTCCATGACGACGGCATTCGGGTCGACGCCCGGATTCATCTTGATGTTGACATCCTCGAAGAAGCCGAGGTTGTAGACGCGCTGCATGCTGCGGCGCGCGAGCTTCGAGTTGAACGGCTCGCCCGGCTTCTGGCGCATCTCGCGCAGGATGACGCGCTCCTTCGTCTTCGTGTTGCCCTTGACCTTGTAGCCTTCGAGGATGCCCTCGTTGACCTTGAGGTTCAGGATGCCGTTCTTGTCGATGTTCATGTCCGTGATCTTCGCGAGGATGTAGCCGTCGCGGCGGTACTGCTCCTGGATGGCCATGACATCCTTATTGAGCTCGCGGCTGTTGAGGATCTCGCCCGTCTTCATGGTGATGAGCCCCTGGAGCACATCCGTGCTCTCGACCGTGTTGCCGCTGAGGTTGACGCCTTTCAAGACCGGGTTCTCCAGCACGTGGTACGTGACGACGACGCCCTCCGGCACCTTCTCGAAGCTCGGGTAGATGTCGTAGAAGTAGCCCGTGTTGTAGATCTTGTCGCGGTCGGCATCGAGGCCCTTGACGGTGAACATGTCGCCGGCCTTCATCGAGATGGCGGCCTTCGCCGTGCCCTCCGTCAAAGAGGACGTGCCGTCAAACACCGTCTCCACGACAGTCTGCCCCTCGTACTTCTTCATGCTGTCCGCGATGGCCGTCTCCTGCGGGCGCACCTTGGCCCAATTCTGCGTGCGCTCGTCCACCGTGCTCGTCGCAGCGGCATCCGCCTGTGCGGCAGCCGAATGGTCAGCGGCAGTATCTTTCGTCTCAGCGGCCTTTTCCTCTGCCGGAGCAGCTGCGGCATCCGCCTTGACATTGGCAGCTTCCGGAAGTGCCGGAGCCGTGGAAGAAGACGTGGGCTGCGCACTTGCAGCAGGCGCCTCAGCTGCCCAGGACGTGCCCGGCACAGCCGCACAGCTGACGGCAATTGCCACAGCGTAAGCGAGGGATCTGTAGTTCTGTTTCTTCAAAGGTCAAACCTCCTATGCAATACCTTCCTGATGCGGAGGGGATATCTATCATTTCCGCAGTGTCTTGCCTGCGGTCTGCATCAACTTCTGCATCCCGTCATCGGGGACGCGCGGCGCGGCTGGCTTTGCCGGCGGCCTTTCCGCCTGCGAAGCGCTCTCCTCCCTCTGAGGAGCCTGTGCGGGCGCCGTCTCCACCGGCGGCTCCTGCACAGGCTCCTGCGAGGGCTGCAGAGGTTCCGGTACAGGCTCCTCTGCAGGCGTCTCATCGGGAAGAGGTGCCGCCTCTGTCTCCTGCTGCACAGAAGCCGCAGGAGGCACGGTCTCCACCGGAGCCGTCACCGACGCATTGCGCGGAAGCTGCGCCTGCCAGAGCGCATAGCCGCCGCCCGCGAGGAAGATCGCCGCAAGTGCCGGCAGGATGCGCATGGACCACTTCTTGACAAAGCGATGGCCCGGCGTGCCTTCCACCCGGGCCAGTTCTGCCTTGGCCAACATGACCTTGAGCTCACCGCGGACTCTGTGGTTCTCCGCGAGTGAGTGCTCCGCCTCCCCGAGCCACTGCCTTGCCGCCCGGATGTGACGGCGCTGTTTCTGATTCCGTTCCTTCATGACACACCCCCTGCCCGATTTCAAAGACTTATTCCTATAATCCGAGGCGGTCACTCCGTATCGGCATGCCGTATCGCGCGATATGCGCAGATGCCATGCGACCATCTGCTGTTTTCCAGTGTTTTCTGGCCATTTTCACTCAATTGCTCGCCTTTCACCAGTAATGCATGAAACGCGAGAGCATGCCGCGGATGCGGCGGATGCCCGTCTTCTGCAGGCGGTAGATGTGCGAGGAGCTGACGTGCAGGGCATCGGCCATGCCCGCTGCGTCCTCGCGACAGAGGTATATGCCCTCGAGCACAGCCCGCTCCTTGTCCGGCAGCCGCGCCATCGCCTGGTGGAGATGGCGCGCGAGCTCGTGGCTCTCCGCCTGCTCCGGCACCGACGCCGCCGTGTCGACGAGGTTCTCCTTGAGGCTGCCGCCCTCGAGATTCTCCTCCAGGCAGGCGACGTCGACCTGTCCCTCGCGCCGCAGGAAATCCATCATGCGGCCGCGGATGCGGTGCACGGCAAACAGGCTGAAGGCTACTCCGCGCGTGTGGTCGTAGCGCTCTGCGGCCTCGATGAGGCCGACCGTGCCCTCCTGGATGAGGTCGAGCACGCAGTCGAACTGCGCAAATGGCGCCGCCTGCTTGAAGACGAGCGGCTGATACGATTCGATGAGCCGCTGGCGCGCCTCTTCGTCGCCGCGTTCCTTGAACGCGGCCCAGAGCTTTGCTTCCTGCGCGCGGTCGAGTGTCTTGACCTTGCGCAGTTCCTTCATGTACTCACTGAGCTGCATGCGGCTCACCTCCTCTCATTGCTGCGACCATTGCTCAGAGGACTGCTATCAGAAATGGATGCGGGCTTCGAGGCCCACAATGAACCTCTGAGCTTCCTTCTCCAGCGACAGTCCGAAGCGGTCGTTCATGTCGTACTGCAGGCCGAAGCGGTGCGTATCGTCGCCGCCAATCTGCTGCGTGTACTTGAACATGACCTTGTCTGAGATGTACTTGCCCATCTCGACGTGATAGACATCGATAGCCTTGTTCGACTCCTCGTCGTGCGTGTCAAAGGCAGAGCCGCTGCCGCGCGCAATCGTGAAGCGATCGAGCCAGAGCATGTTGCGCATGACGTCCTCGACCTCCGACAGGAAGCTCATCTGCAGGCCGACGATCAGGAGGTCGCCGGCGTCGAGATTGGCCTGTCCGGCCTTGTAGGCGTCGCGCAGCGTCAGCAGTCGGATGATCTCCGACTGGCTCATCTCCGGCGTCGACTTCAGCGTGAACGTCATGTTGTCGAGCGGGCCTGTGATGGAGAGGAATACCTTGGCCTGCGTCAGGCGCGTGTCCGCCAGGAACGTGATGCTCGGCAGGAACGAATCGACCTGGTTGAAGTAGGCCGTGCCCTCGCGGACATTGAACTCCGTCTTGAGGTAGTTGATCGTGCCGCCGCGCTTGACCGACACCGAGCCCGACGTCTTCGGATGGCGCGTCGTGCCGCCGAAGTGGACATTCCCTGTCAGGTACATATCGTAGAGGTACGAGCTGTAGGCATGGACCCTGTCGCCGATATTGACGTCAGCGTCGAGGATGATGTCCGGCAGCTCGCCATCGCTGTCGGGGATGGCCGGCACAGAGATCGTGCAGTCCGCAAGGTCGATCTGACCCGAGATCTTCGGCAGTTCCAAGCCAAAGAACTTGTCGTTGTTGACGCGCAGCTGACCGCTCAGAGGGCCCTTGAAGAAGTCGCTCTCGATGTCGAGCTTGTCCGCCGTCAGCGAGAAATCGTACGAAGCAGGTGTCAGTCCGTTCATCTTGAGCGTGCCCTGCCCCGCATACGTACCTTCGCCTATTTTACCAGAAAAATCGCGGACTGTCATGGTGTCGCCATTAAAATCGACCTGGGCCGCCATGGCCGTGACGGGCACAGTGAGCGGCTTGAACTTGACCGCACCATCCGACAGCGAGACGCTGCCCTTGACGAGCGGGTGCGCCGGCGTACCCGTGATCTCGAGCTTGCCCTTCGTCGGGCCGAGCGCCCAGTCAATCTGGTCGGAGACAAACGGCAGGATGGAGAGGTCGGCCTGGTCGAGGCTGACTGTGAGCTTGATGCGCTCGTAGTCGTTGAGCTCTTCTTCCCGATTGGCAAAGAGCGCCTTTAAAGGCACGATGCCCTTGGCCGAAGCCATGTAATCCTTGCCGTTGATGGACTTTTCCACCGAAAAGTTCTTGACATCGACGAGGCCATTCTTGAGGTGGAACTCGCCATCCAGCGCATCAAAGGTCGAGCCCTGGAAGCCGCCGTTGTTGGCCGCGATCGTGACATCGGCAGACGGATTGCCCGTCGTGCCGCCAAACGCGGCCTCGATGTCGGCCGTGCCGTGCACCTTGCGCTCGAGGCCGGCCGACTTCGTGAACATGCCGAGCGCGAGTTTCTGCGCCGAGAAGTGTGCGGCAATCGGGCCGCCGATCGTCACCGTGCCGCCCGCTTCGAAACTGCCGTCCGTGCCCTGCTGGCCCATGAGCTTATCGATGTAGATGACGTGGTCCAGGAGGTGGAGGTTGATATTGACATCGTGGACATCATAGCCAGAGATCTTGCCGGCGTCCAGCCGGCCGATGACGGTGAGCTCCGGGTTGTCGTATGTGCCGCCGACCTGGATGTCGCTGCTGAGCTTGCCGGTGACGATGTCGTTCTTGAAGTTGCCGATTGCCGTGATGGCATTGATGTCGCCATCCTGGACCTTGATGGTGCCATCCGCGTCGTGCGTGTCGACGTTGATGGAAAGCGCCGCCTGATAGCTGCCGCCGCCCTGGCGGAAGCCGAACTGACTGACGCTGACGACGCTGTCTTCGTAATCGACCATGCCGCGGATGTCCGTGATCGTCTGGTCGTTGAGCGTGATGGAGGGAGACGTCAGGATGCCGTGGAACGTCGGGGCCATCAGTGTGCCGCCGATCTCGCCGGCGAAGGTGCCCTTGCCGCTGACCGGGTACGGGAACTTGTTTGCAAAGCGCTCCATGTTGATCTCGTGGACGCTCGCGACCATGTCGAGGTTCCAGTTGCGGTCGACCGTACCGTTGAGGTCCATGTCGACCATCGGTGAGAAGACGTGGAAGTCCTGCAGGCGCGTGAAGCCGTCCTCCATGAAGTAGTCGCCGTCCATGCCCGAGAGCAGGATACCGTTGTAGCTGCCGCGGTAGAAGTGGATGTAGCCGACGGCATTCGGGTGGTCGAGCGTGCCCGTGATCTTGATCGTATTGTCGACGTTGCCTGTGATCGGCTGGTCGGGGAAAGCAAAGGCCGCGATGTCCTCCATGCGCGCGCCGACCGTGTCGATGCGCATGTCGATGCGCCGCTCGCCCGTCAGGCCGACGGAGCCGTCGACGTACCAGGTCTGCTTGCCATCCTTGACGAGCGAGAACTCCTCAATCGTCACGCCGTCGAGGCTGCCGCCGGCGTTGAATTTCAGGCTGTCATACGGCTGCTTGAAGAGGCTGCCGTTCATCGCCGTGAACTTGAAGTTCACGGCCGGATCCGTGATGTCGCCCTGTACCGTGCCCTCGAAATCGCCGAAGCCCGTGACATCGGCCTCAGGGATCAGTGTCCGCACGAGCGAGAGGTCGACATGGCCGCCGTAGAACGCGAGGTCGAGACTGCTGCCATCCTTTACCTTGCCCTCGATGCCGAGAGTCGAGCGGTGCGGCAGATTGAGGCTCGCGTAGTCTATCGTGATGTCCTTGCCCTGCGCGAAGAACGAGGCCGCGAGGCTCTCAATGGGCAGGTCCTTGTAGGAGCCATTCTTCAGCTCCGCACTGCCGTACGCCTGCAAATCGCTCGTGTCCGAGCCCTTGCCGGAGATGCCCATGTTGCAGGAGATGCGGCCCGTGAGGTCCGCGAGCTCCGGGACGTAGGCAGCTGCCTGCTGCACATCGATGTCACTGGCCGCGAGGTGTGCCGTGTACGTGAGGTCTGCCGGCGAGAAGACGCCCTCGCCGCGCGCCGTGCCGCCAAAGGCATTGACCGCGACATCCTGAAGCGAGACGCGGCCGTCCTCGTAGCGGACGTGCGCGCGCGCATTCGCGAACGGGATGCCCGCCGCCGTGCCGGAAGCGACACGGACCGTGCCGTCGGCGACAGGGTCAGCCGCCGTGCCCGTGACATGCGCCTTGACCGCTGCCGCGCCCTCGTAGGGGATGTCCTTGAGGACCTTTGAAGGATCAAAGGAATCCGAAGCGACGTGAAGGTCGAGATACGGCGCCCCCGTGTCGTAGCGGACCTTGCCGTTGACATGGGCCTGCTGGCCGGCCGCCTCTGCATCGGCAGAGAGCAGCGCCTCCGCATCCGTGAAGGAAATAAAGCCGTGGATGTCGTCGACCTGCGTCTCCTTGACCTTGACGGAGCCGCCCTCGTACTCAGCCTGCCCCGAGAAGGAGAGCTGGCTGCCCATGTACTGGCCCGCGACCTTGGCCTTCGTCACCGTGCCGCCGAGGACCTCGATGCCGTCCGGCAGCGTGCCGTCCGGCAGCAGCGGCAGGACGTTCATGACGTCGAGCCCCGAGAGCTCCGCGTTGAAGATCTGGCGCTCCTTGCGGTAGGTGCCCGAGACTTCTACAGAAGAATCGAGGCAGTTCGCCTTGGCTGAGAGCTTCAGCACGGGGTAATCCGAGAAGTCAAGCGAGCCCTCGATGGCGCTGGCTGTGACCTCGCGGCCCTGCGCCGTGACCGTTGCCTCGCCGTCCTCCACCTTGACCGTGCCGAAGAACGAGCCCTCGCCCGAACTCTTCGTCTCGATGTCCTCGACATTCCAAGTGCCGTCCTCACGCTGGACGAGGCTGGCCTTGACATGTGAGAGCGTGACCGACTGGACGGCGTGCGCGGGGTCGCGATATGCAGAAAGCAGGCGCAGCTCCACCCGGGCCGTGTCGGCCTGGGCGATGCATTCCGCCTGCTTATCATAGATGGCAAGGTCATGGATCTCGAGATCATGAAGCGAATTCACCTTGATGGAGCCGACGGAGACGGGCACGCCGAGCGCCTCACTGGCAGCAGTGGCAGCCGTGCTCTCTACCTTGTCCATGAACGCACTGGTCTGTATGTAATACCAGATGCCGCCCAGTACCAGCATCAGCACGCCCATGAGCACGCCGACACCTATCCCGATGGTTTTCCGTTTCATGACAATCTCCCCAAAATTCACTTCCGAAACTCCTGCGACTTCTTGCTATGGAATTGATGTATGGACTTTGGTCCGAGGCTCAGTGCGCCATATCCGAGGCGACGGCCTCACTCGTGACCGTCGCGGCCGAAGGATTCTCTGCCGCATCGGCCGACTTCTGAACGGTCTGAGCCGCCTGATCCGTATCCTGCACCGTAGCGGCCTCAGCGGCTGCGTTGGCCTTCTCGAGCTTCTGCAGCTGCTCCATCTCAAAGACGGCATCATCCTTGAGCTTGGCCGCCTCGCGGGCCTTCGGAGCCGTCGCGCCCGCCTGCTCTGCTTCCGTGTACTTGACGACATCGAGGTCAACAGGGATGCCCATCGCCTTGTCGAGCGATGCCTTACTCGTGTTGTAGTTGTAGAGGGCCGTGTAGTAATTCGTGCGGGCCGTCGTCAGCTTCTCGTTGGCGTCCATGACGTCGAGGTTCGTGCCGACACCGGCGCTGTAGCGGACCTGCGCGATCTTGTAATCTTCTTCCGCGCGCGTCACGGCGACGGACGTCGTCTGGATGTTCTTCTCGGCAGCCTGCAGGCCGAGATAGGCCGTGCGCACGTCGAGGCGGATCTGGTCATCCGTCTGGGCGGCCTCTTCCTGTGCCTTGGCGAGCGCCATGTTGGCCGACTTGATGGAAGCCTGCGTCAGGCCGTTGTCAAAGACATTCCAGGAGGCATTGACACCAGCCGTCCACGTCTCCGTGTGGTCTTTGTTGAATTCCTTGTCACCTGCAATGGCCTTTGTTGCCACAGCGTTGACCGTCGGCTGATAGCCGGCCTTGGCCGTCTCGACAGCAGCTTCCGCCATCTTGACGGCATAGCGCGCCGCCGCGCCGTCCGCGCGGTTGTCGAGCGCGTAATTCGTGCAGTCATCCTGCGTCAGGTCGTACTTCGTGTACTTGAGCTGGTCGCGGATGTCGAGCACCGTGTCCGTCGGCAGGCCGATGACATTGTTGAGCGTCGAGACCGCGATGTCGTAGTTGTTCTGCGCCGTCACGAGGGCCTGCTGCGCGTTGGCGAGCTGGACCTGCGAGGCGAGCACGTCCGACTTGGCGACAGTGCCGACGCGGTACTGTGCATTGACGTTGTCGAGATGCTCCTGCAGCGTGTTGACCGACTCCTGGTCAACATCGATGAGGTTGCGGCACTGCAGGATGTTGTAGTAGTCCGACGTCGCCTGCAGGCGGATGGCCTGCTTCGTCTCCTCGAGCGCGAGGTCCTGCGCATTGAGGCCATAGCGCGCCTGCTTGATCTGGCCCTTGACCGAGCCATTGTAGAGCGGCATGCCGAGCTGCAGATTGTTGCCGAACTGTCCGCCGTCAATCATCTGTTTCTCATACGTGTCACCGCCGATGCGGTAGGCCGTCGTATTCCAGGAAAACGTCGGGCCCATCGTGCGGCGCGCTTTCGAAAGCGTCCACTTGGCCGTGTCGACATCCGTCAGGGCCTGGCGGATCGTGCGGTTGTTCTCGAGTGCCATCTGCACGCTGTCGTGCAGGTCGAGCTGCACCGTGTCGGCGGCAAAGGCCGTGCCCGAGACAGCGGCCGTCATCAGTCCCGTGGCGATGAGGGCAGTCAGTTTCTTGTAGAAGCGGTTTTTCTTATTCACAGTCAGTTCCTCCTCAGAGAAAATGTAGCATGTCTTTCTTAAATCTTCATTCGAGCATCATTACAAAGAATGTGTACCCGTATGTCAGAACGACTGGCGCAGGCCGACGTAGGCGGCGCGCTTGTCGCTGTCGTTGACATCATTCCACTGGCCCATGAGCCAGGTGCCGGCGTCATTGAGCTCGTACTGCGCACCGAGGCGCAGCGACGGGTCATTTGGGTCCATGGCGTCGACCGAGAAGACGAAGCGCTTGCCGGCATAGGCGTCGAGGCCGACTCCGATATCGCCGTTGATGACGCCGCCGCGCACGGCATAGCGCTCCGAGCGGCGGCCTACTTCGAAGTTCCCGCGGTTGCCGTCCCCGATGTCATCGAGTCCGGCCCGCAGAAAATTTCCCGTCTCTGGCCCCAGATCCACGTTGAAGTTCGCCTGCCAGTCATCCTTCGCCCCGCTGTAGAGCAGGTCGGCCGATGGCTTGACTTTGATATCTTCGAGCTTGCCCATCATATTTCCTGCTTTCTCAGACATCTGGCGCGCATTGCGGATCGTCGTCTTGATGTCCTCAGCCGTCTGCGGGTCGCCGACGGCGCCGTCCATATTCTCGGCGATGTGCGCGATGCGGTCGCTCGTGTCCTTGATGTTCGCGAGCGTCAGGCGCAGGTTCTCGGCCGTCTGCGGGTCAGCGCCGACCGTGGCGAGATTCGTCATCATCGCCTCGACCTGGTTCATCGTGCGGTTGAGGCCGGCAGATGCCGCATTGAGATTCGAGAGCATGCCCGTGATGTTGCCCTGATTCTCGCGCATCGTCTGCTCCATCGCCGCGACGAGGCCGTCCATATGCGCCGTCATGTCGCGTATGTTGACGGCCATCTGCAGGAAGTTCTTCTGGAAGTCCGGATTGCCCATGACCTGGTTCATCGAGTCGAGCAGTGCTTGGACCTGGTCCAGCACGCCGCCCGCCTTATCCATCAGGGAATCGAGCCCCTCTTCCTCCTGGCCAATCAGGTAGTCGCCGTCGCCGAGGTAGATGCCCTGGTCCTTGCTCGGCAGGATGTTGATGAACTTCTCACCCATGACACCCGCCGAGGCGACCGTGACAGACGAGCCCTTCGGGATCTTAGCATTCCCGTCGATATCGAGGGAGACAGTCACGCCGCCGCCGTCGTTGCGGATGCTCTTGACCTTGCCGACCGGCACGCCAGAGAGGCGCACGACCGACTGAGGCTCGACGCCGATGACCTGCTTGAAGCCCGCGTAGAGCGTATAGCCCTTATGTCCCGACAGGGAAACGCCGGAGAGCAGCATGGCCACCGCCACGAAGAGCACGACACCCACAACGGTGAACGCGCCTACTTTTGCCTCTGTCGTCATATTGTATCCTCCTTTTCGGTCTTGACGGTGCGCAGCGTGCGGAAGAATGCCTGCACGCGTGCATCCTGTATCTTCTTGAAGCGCTCGACTGTGTCGATGGCGATGAGCTCGCCCTCGTAGATCATCGCAATGCGGTCCGAGATGCGGCAGGCGCTGGCCATGTCGTGCGTGACGACAATGCTCGTCACCGAAAGAGCCTTCTGTGTGTTGATGATGAGCTCGTCGATCTTCTCGGTCATCAGCGGGTCGAGGCCTGAGCTCGGCTCATCGTAGCAGATGATCGAAGGCTCGACCGCGATGGCCCGCGCGAGGCTCACGCGCTTCTTCATGCCGCCCGAGAGTTCGTTCGGCATCATGTTCTCGACGCCGTCGAGCCCGACGAGGTGCAGCTTCTCGCGAACAATCTCTTTGATGTCCGCGTCGCTGAGCTTCGTGTGCTCGCGCAGGCCGAAGGCGACGTTCTCACCGACGGTCATCGAGTCGAAGAGCGCCGAATACTGGAAGACCATGCCCATCTTGAGACGGACCTTGTTGAGTTCCGCCTCGCTCATCGGCACGATGTCCTGCCCGTCGATGAGGATCTGGCCACTCGTCGGCTTGATGAGGCCGATGAGCAGGCGCAGGAATGTGCTCTTGCCAGAGCCGGAGCCGCCGATGACGGCGAGCGTCTCGCCGTCCCGTATCGTCAGGCTGATGTGCTTGAGCGCTTCCTTATCGTCGAAGCGCATGCACACGTCTTTGAATTCAATCATACTCCATCCTCCCCATCAGTACAGCAGGAACGTCAGCACGGCGTTCAAGAGGAAGATGACGATGATCGAGGCGACGACCGTCTTCGTCGTCGCCCGGCCGACACCCTCCGCGCCGTCGGGGCAGTGCAGGCCGTAGTAGCAGCCGAGCACCGCGATGACATTGCCGAAGAAGATGGCCTTGATGACGCCGCCCGTCATGTCAAAGAGTTCCGCAAAGATGTGGATGGAATTCATGTAGCTGTACGTCGTCAGCCCCTTGTAGAACACGGCGATGAGCCAGCCGCCGAAGACGCCGATGACGTCGCCGAAGACCGTGAGGATCGGCACGACGATCATGCAGGCGAGCATGCGCGGCACCAAGAGGTAGTCGACAGGGCTCACGGCCATGACGCGCAGCGCGTCGATCTGTTCCGTGACCTTCATCGTCGCGATCTCCGCCGTGATGGCAGAGCCGACGCGGCCGGCGCAGACGACGGCGACGAGCACCGGGCCGAGCTCGCGGCCGATCGCGATCGTGACGATGCCGCCGAGCGTGCCCTGCGCGCCGAAGCGTATGAGGACGTCGGCCGTCTGCAGTGAGATGACGACGCCCGTGAAGAGCATTGTCAGGCTGACGATCATCAGCGAATCGACACCGAGATGCGACATCTGTGCGAGGATGTGGCGCAGGCGCGGCTTGTGGCGCAGCGCGCGGATCGTCTCGCCGTAGAGCATGATGATCGTGCCGAGCTCCTCAAAGCGCCGCAGCACAAAAGAGCCGATGGCGCTGAGTATGCGAAGCAGCATGAAGCTCCCCCTTCCTTTCTCATTTCTTCTTTCCCTGTGGAGTACTTGTGCATAAAGCTCCATAATTACGATTGTAGCAAGCAATCCAGAAATAGTAAAGAAAAGTTTACTATTTGAACGGCAAATTTTTGATTCTTTTCTATGCAAAAATCTCTTATAATAAAAGAAATCACCGATTGGGAGGACATCATGCAGAAAAAAGTATATGCCGTACGTGTTGGCCGCACCTGCGGGCTCTTCACGAACTGGCCGGAATGTCAGAAACAGGTGGCAGGATTCCCCGGGGCCCGCTACAAGAGCTTCACGAGTGCACAGGAAGCGCTCGCCTGGCTTGCAGGCAGCGATGTCCCGCATAAAGAGCCGGCGCATCCGGCACGGCCTCTCGTCAAGCCGACCCGCCCGCGCCCTGCGGCCGTCCAGATGCCGCTCCGCCCCGACAGCGAACAGGACTTCGTCATCTACACCGACGGCTCCTGCCTGCGCAACCCCGACGGCCCCGGCGGCTGGGCCGCCGTCATCCGCGAGGTCGCGACGGGCACAGTCACGGAGCTCCACGAGGGCAGCCCCGCGACGACGAACAACCGCATGGAGCTCTCAGCTGCCATCGCGGCGCTCAGGTTCCCAAAAAGCCCCGCGAAGATTGCGCTCTACACCGACAGCCAGTACCTAAAGAACGGCATCACGAAGTGGATGGCGGGCTGGAAGCGCCGCGGCTGGAAGAAGGCCGACGGCCAGCCCGTGCTCAACCAGGACCTCTGGCAGGAGCTCGACGCGCTCTACAGCCGCCACGACGTGACCTTCCACTGGGTCAAGGGCCACGTCGGCGTCGAGCTCAACGAGCGCTGCGACCGGCTCGCCAAACGCGAGGCCATGCATTACCGCTGAACCAAAAAATGCTGCACGCATCGCGTGCAGCATTTTGCTATCTCATTCCGGCTTCTTGATGACTTCGACGCCGCCCATGTACGGTACGAGGACCTTCGGGATGCGGACGGAGCCGTCTTCCTGCTGGTAGTTCTCGAGGATCGCGGCGACCGTGCGGCCGACAGCGAGACCCGAGCCGTTGAGCGTGTGGACGAATTCCGGCTTGCTCTTGGCATCGCGGCGGAACTTGATGTTCGCACGGCGCGCCTGGTAGTCCGTGCAGTTCGAGCACGAGGAAATCTCGCGGTACTTGTTCTGCGCCGGGAACCAGACTTCAAGGTCGTACGTCGTCGCCGACGTGAAGCTCATGTCGCCCGTGCAGAGCTTGACGACGTGGTACGGCAGCTCCAGAAGGCGCAGGACGTCCTCAGCAGCGTCGACCATCGTGTCGAGTTCATGCCAGCTCGTCTCCGGCTTGACGAACTTGATGAGCTCGACCTTGTTGAACTGGTGCTGGCGGATCAGGCCGCGCGTGTCGCGGCCGGCGCTGCCAGCCTCGGCGCGGAAGCACGCCGTGTAGCAGCTGTAGTACTCCGGCAGCTTGCTGCCGTCGAGGATCTCATCGCGGTGGTAGTTCGTCGTCGGCACCTCAGCCGTCGGCACGAGGTAGTAGTCGAGGCCCTCAAGCTTGAACATGTCATCGGCAAACTTCGGCAGCTGGCCCGTGCCCGTCATGCTCGCCTTGTTGGCGATGTACGGTGCGAGCATCTCCGTGTAGCCGTGCTTGTTGGCGTGCAGGTCCATCATGAAGTTGATGCAGGCGCGCTCGAGGCGGGCGCCGAGTCCCTTGTAGAACGTGAAGCGCGCGCCCGTGACCTTGGCAGCGCGGTCGGCGTCGAGGATGTCGAGCTCCGTGCCGAGATCCCAGTGCGCCTTCGGCTCGAAGTCGAACTTCGTCGGCTCCCCCCACTTGCGGACCTCCGGGTTCTCCGTGTCGTCCTTGCCGATTGGCACGTCTTCGCGCGGCATGTTCGGGATGTGGAGCATGATGTCGCGGAGTTGGGCCTCGACGTCCTTGAGCTCCTTGTCGAGCTCCGAGATCTTGGCGCCGACGGCGCGCATCTCGAGGATCTTCGCCTCGGCATCTTCCTTGTTCTTCTTCATGACACTGATCTCCTTCGAGACCGTGTTGCGCTGGCTCTTGAGCGCCTCAGACTCCTGCAGGAGATCGCGGCGCTTCTTGTCGAGACCTTCAAAATCATCGAGATTCAGCGGGTTGCAGCGGTTCTTGAGCATCTGACGGACTTCGTCGAGATGTTCGCGCACAAATTTGATATCCAACAATGTTCTCACACTCCATTATGATTCCAACGACGGCACCGACCGGCCCGGCGCAGGTTTTCGTGATTCATGATTTCTTCTAAAGTATCATTATATCAGCTTTCGGAAAGCGTGACAAATCTCCGCCACCAAAAAAAGGTTCCCGAAGGAACCTCTTTCCGTTTGTCATGCCCTCATGTCACGCCTTGTGCGGCAGATGCGAGATGACCTTAGCGCCGGCCTTCTGCACAGCAGCCTCGGCGAGCACTTCCGTCGCATCGATGAAATTGCCCTCAAGGTGATACATCTCCACGGCCACCGGCACTTCCGTGCAGCCGAGCACGAAGGCCTCGCAGCCATCCTTCGCCATCTGGGCGAGCGCTTCGCGCACCGCCGTCGTGTCGAAGTCCGGATTGCTCGCCTTGACGCCGTCGTAGATCATCGCATGGACGGCCTCTTCGGCCGCGCCCTGGGGCTGTACCGCCTCGACGCCGGCCTCGGCGAGCGCACGCTGGTAGATGCCCGACTTGCAGGTGCCGGCCGATGCGAGCAGACCGACCTTCTTGAAGCCCTCGCGCGCACAGAAGGACGCCGTCTCCTCAATCATGTTGACGAACGGAACCTTGAGGTGCGGCATCATGCGCGGCAGGAAGTAATGCGCCGTGTTGCAGCCCATGATCAGGAAGTCCGCGCCGGCATCCGTCAGGCGGTCTGCCGACTTCAAAAGCTCCGGCAGCGGGTCTTCGCCCTCGCCGAGGATGGCCGCCGTGCGGTCGGGGATATTCGTATTGTTGTCGACGAGGATGGGGATGTGCTCCTGGTCCTCGCGCGCATCCGTCGCGAGGATGACCTTCTTCATGAGATCCACCGTCGCCATCGGGCCCATGCCGCCGATAATACCGATTGTCTTCTTCATCGTGACCACTCCTCTATGCTGCAGCGCCCTCGCGCCCGCTCGTCTTAAACGTTTCTTCTTGTGAATAGCATAGCATTGTGATAGCCTATAAACAAATACATATAAGTGTATATTATCTATCCAAATATTTTATGGTATATAGGGAGTTTGATTCACATGCAAGGAATGGATTACGTCTACGCAGTCTGGCAGGAAAAGAGCTTCTCCGCAGCCGCCCGCAAGCTCTTCGTGTCGCAGCCCGCCCTCTCGGCCTCCGTGCGCAAGGTCGAGCGCGAGCTCGGCCTGCCAATCTTCAACCGCAGCACCACGCCGCTGCAGCTGACAGATGCCGGCCGCGCCTACATCGACGCGGCCGAGCGCATCTTCCGCATCAAGCGGGACCTCAAGAGCTACTGCGATGACCTCGCCGGACTCGAGAGCGGCACCCTGCGGCTCGGCGGGACGAACTTCTTCGCGTCCTGCTTCCTGCCGCCGATGATCGAGGCCTTCAGCAGCCGCCATCCGCACATCGCGCTCTCCGTCACCGAATCCGATTCCGCCGACCTCTTCAACAAGCTCGCAACCGAAGAACTCGACATCATCGTCGACAGCGGCATCTACGACGCGGCGCTCTACGAGGCCATCCCTTTCTACCAGGATCACCTGCTGCTGTCCGTACCGGCCTTCCTGCCCATCAACAGGGAATTCGCCTCGTATCTGCTGACGCAGCAGGACATCATGCTCGGCCGCCACCTGCGCCCCGACGTGCCGGCCGTCCCCCTCTCAGCCTTCCAGGACACGGACTTCCTGATCCTCGGCAAGGGGAACGACATGTTCCGGCGCTCGCGCAAGCTCTTCCAGAACAACAGCATGACGCCGCACGTCCGCCTCTACCTCAATCAGCTCATGACAGCCTACCACATGGCACGCCAGGGCCTCGGCGCGACCTTCCTGACTGATACGCTCGTGCGCCTGTCTGCGCCCAACGAGGCGCTCGTCTACTACAAGCTCGACGACCCGAACGCCCAGCGCCAGATCTTTCTCGCCCTGCAGCGCAGGGGCTACCGCACCAATGCCATGCAGGGCTTCATCAAGAGCAGCCTCAATCTCTACCAGGATGCCCCCGCCTGACAAGCTGCCGCCAGCTCAAAGCAAGAACGCTGCCGTACCAGACAAAAATCTGGCGCAGCAGCGTTCTTGCTATATGATGGATGCGATGTGAATCGGGCTCAGAGCAGATGAGCGCGCAGCTCTTCTCCACTCTGCTCACAAAGATAAGCCGGAGCGATATCAAGAACCGTACGGCAGCCCGTCTGGCCTTCCTTTGCCAGACGATAGGCAGCCCGTGCGTAAGCAACGAGGACACTCGTCGTGAATTCCGGATTGGAATCGAGCTTCAGCGAGAACTCGATGATATGGTTATGCTCCTTCTCGTGGCCCGTAGCGCCCGAACGGATGACGAAGCCGCCGTGTGCGAGGCCGCTGTGATCGCGCTGGAGCTCCTCTTCGCTGATGAAGTGTACCGTCGTGTCGTACTCATCGAAGTAGTTCGGCATCGTCTTGATGGCGTTCTCGACATAGGCGGCATCAGCGCCGTCCTCGAGCACGACGAAGCACTCACGCGTGTGCTTCTCCCGCGTCGTGAGTTCCGGGTTTGCGCCCGAACGGACGGCCTCGAGAGCACTCTCAACCGGCACAGTGTACTGCTTTGCGTCCTTGACGCCCTTGATGCGACGGATTGCATCGCTGTGGCCCTGGCTGACGCCCTTGCCCCAGAACGTGTAGTCCTTGCCGTCCGGCAGGATCGCATTGCTGTAGACGCGCGCGAGCGAGAACAGGCCCGGGTCCCAGCCGACCGAGATGATGCCGAGGTGGCCGCTCTCCTTCGCCGCCTTGTCGACGTCGGCGAAGTGCTCCGGGATGCGCGCATGCGTGTCAAAGCTGTCGATGACATTGAAGTACTTCGCGTACTCCGGCGTCTGCTTCGGCAGGTCCGTCGCGCTGCCGCCACAGAGGATCATGACATCGATCTTGTCCTGCCACGCTGCCACATCCTTGACATTGACGACCGGCACGCCCTGCGACCAGATCTTGACGGAAGAGGGATCGCGGCGCGTGAAGACTGCGACGAGCTCCATATCCGGATTCTCTTCGACTGCACACTCAACGCCGCGGCCCAGATTGCCGTAACCAAGGATACCAATGCGAATGCTCATGAAAAAGCCCTCCTGTACGATTCATTATTGCAACATCATTATACTATGCGAAAAAAATATAATCAATAATACAAAACTTATATTTATATTATCTGAAAATTTATTATTGACAAAGTAGCTAAAAAATGATATTCTTGTCATAGATACAAGGAATGTTACTGCAAAGCAGGCATAACCGCGATCGAGACGGACTTCGTCCGCCGATCTTGTTATGCCTGCTTTTTATTATGTCTGAAAACTGGAGGTACGCATTATGAACTGGCACAATCTATTCAAGAAAAAGACTCCGGCCTTGCGGCCGCGAATTCTCAAGGACAACATCCTTTATGCTCCCACACAAGGAACATACCTGCCACTCGATAAGGTATCCGATCCTGCCTTTGCCAGTAAGAGCATGGGCGACGGCTTTGCCATCGTACCTGAAGGTAATATCCTCTATGCACCGGTCAGTGGCTCAGTCGCCGGAACATTCCCGACCGGTCACGCCCTCACGCTCAAGAGTGATAACGGACTGGAAATCCTGATCCATGTCGGTATCGATACGGTTGAACTCAACGGGCAAGGATTCGAGATTATCGCTCAGCAAGGCCAAAAGGTTACAGCTGGTGATCCTCTCCTGCGCTTTGACCCGGTAGCCATCCGGAAAGCCGGTTACGATCCCACCATCATGATCATCGTCATGAATCCCCGGGATATTCACCTGACACCACTGGCGGAAGGCAGTGTCCAGGCACTTGACGAGATAATGAAGTTTTGATTATAGAAGGGAAGGATGCCATTGTGAAAATTGAACGAATCTACAACAACAATGTCATCTTGGCTCATGACGACAAGAACGAAGAAATCATCGCCATCGGTAAGGGCCTGGCATTCGGCCGTCATGTCGGCGATACCATTGAAAAAGACCGCATCGAAAAACTCTTCATCCTGCGGGACAAATCCATCCAATCCAAACTACAGGCAATCCTCAGCGATATCCCTTCTGTCTACCTGGAAATCGTGGAAGAACTCATACAAGAAATTCATGCAACGTCAAATCTAACGCTCAATGAAAGCATTTATCTAACGTTGACCGATCACATCAGCGTTTCCCTCGAACGAGAAAAGCAGGGCATCCTCTGCCGCAATCCCCTGTTGCCGGAAATCAAGCAATTCTATCCGCAGGAATATCGGCTGGCCCGTCTGGCAGTAGGTATCATCCGGCGGTATCTGCAGGTGACGATATCCGATGACGAAGTTGGCTTCATCACCCTCCACATCGTCAACGCCAGCGTCAATCAACAGATGATGGTAACCGTGAAAGCGACACGTATGGTCCGGGACATCCTCACCATCATTCGCCAGGCATTTCCCGATAAGATTGAAGCTAAGCCGCTGCTTTACCAGCGTCTGGTCCGCCATCTGCAAATCTTTACGAGGACCCTGCTCACCGTCGAAAAAATCGAAGACAACAGCAATTATTTTTATAAGCTCGGCAAGACACAATACGGTGATGCCTACCACTGCGTAAAAACCATCAACCATTATGTAAAGGAAAAAACCGGCAAAACCATCACAGATGGTGAGCAGGGCTATCTTCTGCTCCATATCATCAATTTGATTTATTCCTAAAAGCAAAATCCCTGCATCATGGCACTCAAGAAGGAGGAAAATTCATGAATGCAAAAATGATCAATCAAATCGTAGATGCCGTCGGCGGTGCCGACAATATCTGTTCCGTCGTTCACTGCTCCACCCGACTGCGTTTCTCGCTGCGCGACGAAAAAAAAGCCGATGATGCTAAAGCACAAAGCATTCCCGGTGTTCTGTCCTTAGTGAAGAAAGGCGGCCAATATCAGCTGGTTATCGGCAATGATGTGGATCTCGTTTACGATGCCCTGATACAGAAATATCCGCAGTTGCAAAAGGACCAGGCTCCAAAGCAGGCAGTTCCTGCCAAGAAAAAAGGCATCGTCAATGCCATCCTCGGCGCGATCACCGGTTCCATCGCCCCGGTCGTCCCCTTACTGGCCGGCTGCGGCATGGGCAAGGTTCTGCTGCTCGTCCTCGTCATGAGTGGGCTGCTCACTAAAGCCTCCTCTTCCTACATCCTGCTCAATATGATTTTCGATACAGGATTTTACTTCATGCCAGCCTTCATCGGGTTCTCCGCAGCCAAGATGTTCGGCTGCAATGCTTTCATGGGCGGCTTTATCGGCCTGGCCATGGTTCACCCGACCTGGACAGGGCTCGTTGCCAAAGGGGTCCCCGTTGACTTCCTCGGTGTACCAGTCCTGCTGGCCAAATATTCTTCTACCTTGATCCCGATCCTGTTATCCGTCTGGATCATGTCTTATATCGAAAAAGGCGTCAAGAAGATTGTGCCGGGTATGGTCAAAGTTTTCCTTGAGCCCATGCTCATCGCCCTCATCAGCGTGCCATTGGCTCTCGTCTGCATCGGTCCGCTCGGCAATTTGCTCTCGCAGGCCATCGCCGATGGCAGCATGTTCATCTACGGAGCCCTCGGCGCTGTTGCACTGGCCATCTTGGCGGCTCTCTACCCCTGGCTCGTTTCCGTCGGACTGCATAAGGCCCTGAGCCCGATCAGTATCATGCTCGTGGCTCAGCAGGGGTTTGACCCCGTTATCCGCGTGGTTGCACTCTGCTCCAACATGTCTCAGGCGGCAGCCGCCCTGGCTGTTGCTTGGAAGACGAAGAACAAGGCTCTGAAATCCCTTGCCTTCTCCTCCAGCATGACCGCTTATCTCGGCGGCATCACAGAACCTGCCATGTACGGTGTCAACCTCAAGCTCAAGCGCCCAATGTACGGCTGCATGATTGGCAGTGGCATCGCCGCACTCTTTGCCGGTTTTGTAAAGCTCAAGGCCTTCATCTATGTCACGCCAGGACTCCTGAGCATGGCTATGTGGATTGGTGAAGACGAAAACTTTATCCTGCAAGCACTCATCACCCTCGTGATTGCCTCCATCGCCACGTTCATTGCCACCATCATGATTGGCTTCGAAGATCCTGAAGAAAACAAGGAGGAACAAGCATGAAAGCATTCATATTCGATATGGACGGGGTCCTCATTGACAGCGAACCACTGCACATCGAAGTAAAGCTCGAGACATTCCGTCATTTCGGCATACCATTCCCCCCGGAGAAGCTGCCGTCCTTTGCCGGCCGTACGAGCAAGGATCTCTTTACTGAGGCGTTGCTTGCGCATCCCCAAGCAGGACTCACCTGGCAAGAACTCGCCTCCTTCAAGCACCAGCGCTATATCGACCGGCTGATACACGATCCTTCCATTCAGCCCATCACCGGAGTAACCGAGCTTTTACGGCACCTGCGCAGCAAGAAGTTCCGCATTGGATTGGCCTCCTCATCTGGACGCAATATCATCGAGATGGTACTGAGCCGCTTTGGCATCCGGTCCTACTTCGATACCATCGTCAGCGGTGCAGAACTGCCGCACAGCAAGCCATACCCTGATATCTACCTGAAAGCAGCCGAAGGGCTGGGCATACCACCATGTGACTGCACAGTCGTGGAAGATGCCACAGCCGGCATCGCTGCTGCCAAGGCTGCTGGCATGACCTGCATCGCTTTCCACAACCCTCATTCCGGCCAGCAGGATCTCAGTCAAGCTGACCGTATCGTCGAACATTTCTCAGAAATCCTTGTCTAACTTCGCCCCTGTCCCCTTCATATAGCAAAAAGCACGCCATATGGCGTGCTTTTTGTATATATATTCGTACAGGATATAGATCCGTCAAAGGTCATCAACAAGTGCCGTGCTCTTAGCATAGGCCGTGCTGCGGCCCTCGATGAAATCCGTCTTGATGAAGTTCGGGTTGGCGTACTGACTGACCCAGCGCATCGAGGACGGCTCTTCCTCATAGCCCTCGTAGAGCGCGCCGAGGCCGATGCTCTCCGCGCGCGCATTGCCGAGGTAGCGCACGTAGTCCTCGATCATCTTCTCGTTGAGGCCCTCGACCTCGTTGCCGATGGCGTACTTGCCCCAGGCGATTTCCTGGCGCACGCCCTCGCGGATCATCTCGCGCATCATCTCCTCGCTCTCCGCCGTGAAGAGGTCCGGCTCCTCCGCGCGCAGGTCGCGCAGGATGTTGCGGAACAGCCAGAGGTGCGTGTTCTCGTCGCGGTTGATGTAGCGGATCTCCTGCACAGAGCCAGGCATGCGGCCGATGCGGCCGAGATTGTAGAAGAACATGAATCCCGAGTAGAAGTAGATGCCCTCGAGGATGTAGTTGGCGACGAGAACGCGCAGGAAGTTCTCGCGCGACTGCTCCTGCTGGAATTCGTTGTAGAGGTCGCCGATGAAGGTGTTGCGCGCGAGCAGGTGCGCATCGTCCTTCCACTGGAAGATGATCTCCTGGCGCTCGTCGGGGCTCGCGATCGTGTCGAGCATGTAGCTGTAGCTCTGCGAGTGCACGCACTCCTGGAATGACTGGATTGTCAGGCAAAGGTCGACCTCGTTGGCCGTGATGTAGGCCGAGACATTCGGCAGGTTCGCGCTCTGCACGGAGTCGAGGAAGACGAGGAACGAGAGGATCTTGTCGTAGGCGCGGCGCTCCGCCTCCGGCAGCTGCCGGTAGTCCTTGACATCCTGTCCGAGATTGATCTCCTCAGGGATCCAGAAGTTGTTCATCGCCTGGCGGTACCAGTCCGAAGTCCACGTGTACTTGAGGTTGTTGAAGTCATTCATGTTCGTCGTGTTGCCGCCGATGAGGCGGCGCTGCGTGACGTCGATGTCGCCCTCGGGGTTGAAGAGGGGGCGCTTTCTGAGTGATGCCATATTGCATATCCTTTCTAGCTCTAACGGTCTGACAGAAGTCTGTGGCAGTTGCCATCACGAGGAGCAGCTCTCGCACTCCTCGACCTCGAGCGACTTGCTGCGCACGTAGTAGATGGTCTTGACGCCCTCCTCGTAGGCCTTGATGTAGAGGGCCAGCACCTGGCGGAAGGTGAAGTCGTTCGTGATGTAGAGGTTGACGCTCTGCGCCTGGTCGATATGGCGCTGGCGCACGCCGGCCGCGCGCACCGACCAGTTCTGGTCGACCGTATGCGCGCTCTTGTAGTACCAGAACGTCTTCATGGAAAGGTCCGGCGCGATGCGCGGCAGGATGGCGCCCTTCTTCTCCTCGAGGAAGAAGCGCTTCATGATGGGGTCAACGCCGGCCGTCGTGCCGACGAGGATGGACGTCGAGCTCGTCGGCGCCACGGCGAGGAGATACGCATTGCGCATGCCCTGCGCGCAGACCTTCGCGGCAAGCTCCCGCCACGCTTCCGACTCGTAGCCGCGCTTCTTGAAGTAGGCGCCCGTCTGCCAGTCGCTGCCCGCAAAGCAGCCGTACGAGCCCTTTTCCGCCGCAAGGTCGCTGCTCGCCTCGATGGTCGCGTAATTGATGCGGGAAAAGACATCGTCGACAAAGGCGAGGTGCTCCTCGCTCTCCCAGCGGACGGCGTTCTTGGCGAGCATGTGGTGGTAGCCCGAGACGCCGAGGCCGATGCTCCTGTACTTCCCGTTCGTCAGGCGCGCGTAGGCGAGCGGCGCCTCATTGAGATCGATGACATTGTCGAGCGCGCGCACCGCCGTGCGCACGACAGAGCGCAGCTCCTCGTGCGACGTCACGTCGATGCGGCCGAGATTGAGGCTCGCGAGATTGCAGACGACGAAATCGCCCGGCTGCGTCGTGACCTGCACGACCGTGTCGCCCGCCTCCGTCTTGATTTCCGTGCGGACCGACTCGACAGCCGACATGTTCTGCGCGATCTCCGTGCAGAGGTTCGAGCAGTAGATCATGCCGGCCTGCGGATTGGGGTTGAGGCGGTTGACCGTGTCGCGGTAGAAGGCAAACGGCGTGCCCGTCTCGACGACGGACTTCAGGATCAGGCGGACGATCTCCTTGACCGAGATCACACGCTTGTCGATGCGCGGCTCGGCGACACAGGCGCGGTAGCGCTTCTCCCATTCCTCACCCCAGAAGTCCTCGAGCGCGTAGCCCATGACCATCTCGATCTCGTGCGGGTCCATGAGGAACCACGGCGCGTCGAGATCCTCCTTCGCGAGTTTCCAGAAGAGGTCCGGGTAGCAGACGGCCGGGAAGATGTCATGCGCCTTCATGCGGTCATCGCCATTGTTGGTGCGCAGCTGCAGGAACTCCGGCAGGTCCTTGTGCCAGGCATCGAGGTAGACGGCGCAGGCCCCCTGGCGCACGCCGAGCTGGTCGACGGCCACAGCCGTGTCATTGACGAGGCGGATCCAGCGGATGACACCGCCCGCCGCGCCCTCGAAGCCGCGGATGGCCGCGCCTGTCGCGCGGACCTTGCCGAAGTAGAGGCCCATGCCGCCGCCCCACTTGCTGACCTTGGCAAACGAGTCGAAGCTGCGGTAGATGCCGTCGAGAGAGTCCGGCACCGTGTCGATGAAGCAGCTCGAGAGCTGGTGATACGGCTTTCTCGCGTTGGCGAGTGTCGGCGTCGCCATCGTGACCTGCTGCAGGCTCAGCATGTCGTAGAAGCGGCGCACCCAGTCCATGCGCACCGAAGGCTCCTCGAGCATCGCGAGGTGCAGTGCGATGCCGAGGTACATCTCCTGCGGGGACTCGAGCGCCACGCCGTGATGCGTGTGGATGACATAGCGCGAGAGCAGGAGGTCGAGGCCCGCGTACGAGTAGAGGTGATTGCGCTCCGCCACGATGAAGCGTGAAGCCGCGCGGAGCTCCTGCTCCGTGTAGTTCTCGAGGATGTAACTGCCGTAGAGCTCCTTGGCCGTCAGGTAGCGCAGCTTGGCCACGAAGTTCGTGATGCCGCGCTTCGCCTCCGACTCCGCCAGATGGCGTGCAAAGTCAAGATAGCGCAGGCGCGCCGCGATCTTGTCCCAGTGCGGCGCTTCCGCCGAGGCGAGTTCCACCGCCGCGCGGATGAGCGCCTGCAGCTTCTCATCCAGGTCAAGCGAGGGCTTGCCGAACACCTCATATTTCTCGGCAAGCGCTGGGAAGTCCCCCGCATGCTCGCCAAAGTCACGTTCCACACCGGCCAGGCAGGCAGCGAGGCCCGGCACAGGACAAGCCTGCAGCAAATGCTGCAGGACCGGCGATTTGACAGTACGATCCATCTTTTTACTCCTAGATACAGTAGATTATTTCAAGAAAAGTTATCTCTAACCACTACATATTGATTACTGAACCAGTATAGCAAATGGAAAGAAGGGCTGTCAACGAATCACGTCCCATTCAAAAAAACTTGCTTTTCCATTACTTTCCACTATAATAAAGATAAGAGGATTCATATATCGAAAAGGAAGGACAACACGATATGATCACGAAAGAACTCATCGCCCGCATCAATGAGCTTTCCCGCAAGAAACGCAGCAGCGGCCTCAGTGAAGATGAGCGCATCGAGCAGCAGGCACTGCGCCGTGAATACCTCGCCGGCATCCGCGAGCAGGTCCGCAACATGCTGGAACAAGTCGAGATCATCGACACACCGCTCGAGCAAGAGAGCACCATGCATGTCAAAGAAGTTGCTTTCTCGCTGCGTCCGAGCCACAAGCTCCATTGATCGATCCCTATCATCCGCAATCATCACCGCACGAGAATCACGCCATCATAAAGGCCCCGGCATCTGCCGGGGCCCTTTTATCGTATTCATTTCGCACTTGTCTCGCTTGACGCGCAGAAGTACGCGTAGGTGCGCCTGAGGCCCTCGCGCAGGGAGACGACAGGGGCCCAGCCGAGCGCGCGGCGCGCGCGGCCGTTGGCGAGCATGGACTTGTAGATATCGCCGGGGCGCGCCTCGAGGCAGCGCGGCTCGATATCCCTGCCGGAGACATCGGCGAGAATGGCGACGAGTTCCCTGAGGCTCGTCTCCGTCTGCGTCGAGAGGTTGTAGGCGTGATTGACATGCTCCGTGTGGAGCGCCGCGCAGATGCCTGCCGCGATGTCGCCCGCGTAGATGAAGTCGCGCGTCTGCTCGCCGTCGCCGTATATCGTGAGCGCCCGGCCCTCTGCCAGGCGCTTGGCGAAGATGCTGATGACGCCGCCCTCACCGCCATTGCCCTGGCGCTCACCGTAGACATTGGCGAAGCGCAGGATGACGAAGTCGAGCCCGAACGACTGCTGGTAGAGGCGCAGGTAGTGCTCGACCGTGACCTTTGACAGGCCGTAGAACGACATCGGGTGGAGAGGCTCCGACTCGACAATCGGCAGGCTCTCCTCCGCGACGTCGCCGTAGCTCGCCGCCGTCGAGGCGAAGACGACGCGCTGCACGCCCGTGCGCCGCGCCTGCTCGAGCACGTGGATGGAACCGATGATGTTCTCGCGGCCATCAAGTGCCGGCGACTCCATCGAGATGTGCACCGTCGTCTGGCCCGCGAGATGCACGACCGCATCGAAACGGCCTTCATCAAAGACCTCTGCGAGCGATGCATCATTGACATCCATCTCGACGCACTTGACCGCCGCATCCTGCGGCAGGTTCTCACGGCTGCCCGTGCTGAAGTTGTCGAGCACCGTCACCTGCTCGCCCTCGGCCAGCAGTTTCCTCACAAGGTGGGAGCCGATGAAACCGGCGCCCCCAGTCACTAAGATATTCAATGAAAACGTCCTCTTTCTCTATCAAAATATGCCTGTACTATGCTCTCAATCGCGATGGAAGCGGTAGCCCGCGCCGCGCACCGTCTCGATGTAGGCGGGATGCGCGGGGTCGTCCTCGATCTTCTCGCGGATGCGGTTGATGTGCACGGAGACGGTCGCACTGTCGCCCATCGCGTCGAGGCCCCAGATGCGCTCGAACAGCGTCTCGCGGCTGAAGACGAGCCCGCGGTTCTCCATGAGGAACTGCAAGAGCTCGAACTCCCGGTTCGTCAGGTGGATCTCCTCGCCGTCCTTGAAGACGCGGCGCGACTTCGCCTCGAGCGCCAGCGTGCCGCACGAGAGCCGCGCGATGCACTGCTGCGCCTTCTTCGTCAGCTGTTCGTAGCGCGCGATGTGCGCCTTGGCGCGGGCCACGAGCTCGCTCGGGCTGAAGGGCTTCGTCATGTAGTCGTCCGCGCCGAGGCCGAAGCCGCGTATCTTGTCGATGTCCGTCTGGCGGGACGAGACGATGATGACGGGGATGTCGAGCTCCCCGCGCAGGCGGCGGCAGACATTGAAGCCGTCGAGTCCCGGCAGCATGAGGTCGAGGATGACGAGGTCGTAAGCGCCCGTCAGCGCGGCCTCGGCCCCCTTGAGGCCATCGCCCTCGATCGCCACCTCGAAGTCCGAGGCTTCGAGGTAATCGCGCTCGAGCTCCGCGATCTCGTGGTCATCTTCCACGATCAGGATCTTCTTCACACCGATTCCACCTTTCCCGTCTTCACGCCTTCCCATCTTCTGCAAACGACTGCTTCGATGGCAGCCAGATGCAGACACAGAGCCCCTTCGGCACGGCCGGGCGGGCCCAGATGCGTCCGCCCATCGCCTCGACGATGCGCGCCGTCACGGCGAGGCCGAGGCCGCTGCCCTTGGCTGCGTCCGTCCGCGCCTTGTCTGTGCGGTAGAACGACTCGAAGATCTGGCCGAGCTCATCGCGCGCCACGTCGCGCCCACAATCCTCGCACTCGATGACATATCCCCCATCCCTGGCCGAGAGCCGGATGGTCAATCTGCCGCTGTCACCATCCTTGTATTTTATCGCATTACTGAGGATGTTGTCGAGTACCCGCTGGAACTGGATGCGGTCGAGCATGACACACACATCGTCAGCGGCGAGCGCATCCTCGAAGCGAAGGGCAAAGCCCTGCGCCGCCAGCGCCTCCTTCTGCCGATCCACGTACTGTTGCAGGATGGGCCGGAGTGAGGCCGCCTCCCACTGGAAGACGGCCTTGCCGAGCTCGAGCTTCGAGAGCAGGAAGAGCTCGTGGACCATCTTCTCCATGTCCTGGCTCGTGTGGTAGACGAGCTCGAGGTAGCGGCGCTGCTTCTCGGGCGTCGTGGCGATGCCGTCGAGGACGCCGCCCGTATAGCCCTGGATCTTCGTCAAGGGCGTCGCGAGGTCGTGTGCGATGCCCGCCAAGAGCTCCTGGCGGTTCTGCTCGTACTGCTCGCGCAATTTCTGCCCCTGCTGTAGGCGACGGCGCATCAGCTCAAAGACGGCCGCCGTCTCGCCGAGCTCATCTGTGCCGTGACTGACGATGGGCGTATCGCAGTCACCCTTGGCGATGCGGCGCGCGGCATGCTGCAATTCCTCGAGCGGTGCCACGATGTCGCGCGTCATGCGTCGCACGAGCAGCAGGCCCACAAAGACGATGATTGCCGCCGCGAGCAGGAAGATGCCGATGCCCATCGCACTCCAGACGCCGCCCATGTGCGGCGGGAAAAAGCCCTGCCCGATCTGAAAAGGCACCGGCCCCATCGCGACGCCGATGTTCTTGCCGTCCCTCGAGACGTAGCGGTAGACGAGGCCTCTGTCGTCCCAGAGCAGGACATTGCCCTCGCCCGGGACTATCTCATACGATTCTGCGATGAGCGCCTGCGCTGTATCAGGCTCCGACTCGTAGGTGACCTCGCCATCGCACAGCACGGCCACCTCGATGCCGACCTCCTCCATCGATTCCACATGGCGCTCGAGCTTCTCCTTCTCACCACCGTCGACATTCGTGAAGATGTGACTTAGCCCCATGAGCACGGGGATCGTGTCGCCCGCCTCCGGCCAGAGGATCTCGAGCTCGCGCTCGCGGAAGTTGCCCGTCGCGCGCAGGCCGTGGAAGACAGCACTGCCGATGGAGGCGAGCAGCAGCACCGGCACGAGCACCATGATGATGTTGTTGAGGATCAGGCGCTGGCGCACCGACAAGTCACGAAGCTTCATCCCCGCTCAGCTCTCCTTTCTATCCCTTTCATTCTATCCCCTTCATTTTATTCCGCTCCGCCCGCTGCTTCCGAGCCAGCGCATGAGCAGCTTGTGCGGATAACCCCGGAGCACATCCAACTTGGCACCCGTACGACCTGTATCCATATCCGCACGGCCATCGCTGCGGCCCGGCACGAGGCGGTAGATACAGTAAGCATCCGTCTCCGCGACTTCCTGCCAGAACCCCGGCACCGCTTCGCCGAGATGGCCGCGGTTGTCGAAGTCCGTGACGATGATGGTGTCACGGGCAAAGTCCATCGCCTCCACTGCGGCGAACGGCATGACGTTCGTCGCAGTCCAGCTCATCTTCTGCGGTCTCGCCGCCTCGACATCCGCCTCTGTCGCGACGAGACGCTTCGGCATGAAGCCACTGTAGTAAGCAATCGAGACCGGATAGCGCACGCCGTACGTCAGCACTTCCGTCTGCGGCGTCGCCATCCGCTTCAGAGCAGCTGCCGTATCCTTGCCGGAATTCATCGGCATGACGACGGGAAGGACGGCCACGAGCAGCGCGAAGTAGACGAGCGCCATGCCCGCGGCCATGCGCGCAAAGGCTTTCGCATGCTCTGCGAAGTACCGGCCCATCAGGATGGCCAGCGGCATCATGTACGGGAATGTGTACGTCATGTACTTCGAGGCCATGCACTCGAACGCGATGAATACTGCAAGCGCCCAAGCGATCAGGAAGCGCTCCTTCTCCCCCTGCGGCCAACGGAGCTCGCGCCGCACGAGCCGCTTGCAGAAGGCAGGCACGGCCACGAGCGACCACGGGAAGAAACCCGCGACAAAGACGAGCAGGTAGTAGTACCAGACGCTATTGCGCGGGTGCTCCGCCACCGTCGCGCGCAGGGCATTGTGCACGCCGAGGAACGTATCGATGAAATCGCTGCCGTGCAGCTCATACATCGGCACATACCAGACCCCCACGATGACGAGAAACAGCAGGCATCCACCGACTGTATGGCGATTCAGCAGCACGCCGAGGCAGCGCTGCCAGGCGAGGAAGACGAGGATGACGAGCCCCGGCAGCGCGAGGCCGATGGGGCCCTTCGTCAAGACGGCGACGGCAGCCGCCGCAAAGGCCATGTAGTAGTAGCGGCCCCTACCCGTCTCATAGCCACAGTAGAAGCTCATGAGCGTCAGGCTGACCGTCACCCAGAGCGTCATGTCCGTGATGATCGCATGGCCGAGGTACCAGTACTCGACCGACAGCGCCAGCAGCACCGCAGCGCAAAGGCCCGTGCGGCGACCGTAGAGCTTCGTGCCGAAGCCATATGTCATCAGCACGCCTGCCACTGCAAAGACCGCAGGGAAGAAACGCGCAGCAAACTCCGTCATGCCGAAGATCTTGAAGGCCGCGATGAGCTCCCAGTAGAACAGGATGGGCTTGTCGTACCAGTAATTCCCGAAGATGCGCGGCGATAGGTAATCCCCCGCCGCCATCATCTCCTTCGCCGTCTCCACGTAATTCGACTCCACCGGGTCCGTCACCGGCATCAGCCAGCTGCCGAACAAGTAGAGCACCAAAGCAAAGGCGCCCAGATACAGAAAATCCTTGCGTTCCATTCCATGCCTCCCTATCTCTTCTCAAATGACTCCAGGCTCTTGCGATTCCATGCAAAGCCCATCTTTGTCTTCGAGTATAGGGAGCCGAGATAAACGCGCGTTAAACGGCGCCTAAAAAGCAGTACAAGAAAGCCGCCAACTCATTCCAGTTGGCGGCTCTTGCCGTACGGCTCAATAGTGCGGATGTTCGCGAACATACTCTACCGGGCGGCTCCAGTCAACGCTGACGTTCGTCGCGCCCCAGAGGCGGGTCAGAGCAGTCTGCAGGCTCTTGAGGTCGACCAGCGGGTCGATCGTCTCATGCGTGAAGTCCATGAGCGTCTCGTGCGGGATGTTGATCTCGTGCGTCGTATTGAGGTAATCCTCGACTTTCTTCTTGCCCTCTTCGTTGGCCAGGTTGACGACAGCCGTCTTGGCCGCTTCGTCGTAATCGATCCAGCCGAGGTCGTTCTTGTAACTGATTGCTACGCTGTAGGTAATTGCCATTCTTTTATCCCCTTTGAATGATATCGGCGCAATCTGCGCGCCCGCGCGGTGCGGGTCATCTATCGTTTTTCCTCAACTTACAGGGTATCCCCTATCTTTTCATTATAAGGGATTTCTATCTTTTCCACAACCTGCCTTCTTTATTGATTTGTCAAGACTTGCACGCGTGTTTTTTTTATGCTATGATACACGTAAAGAAGGACAAGCCTGGGATGTACGTGAGCTTTAGAAGTGTCTAACCTACATTTTTCCTAGGGAGCTTGATTTGATTCCGGCAGATGCCCGCCTCGGCGACTGCAGAAACCGGACTTAAGGCACCCACCTGCTAGCCGCAGGTTTTAGGCATTTAAAGCAAACGGCACCCTGGACCCCTGCTTTGAAGAGGGATTGCTGCGTTAGGTCTGCAGTCCCTCTTCGCGTATACAAAATGAAGAATCCCTGTCTGAAACATCTGTTTCGGACAGGGATTTTTTTACAGTCAATCCCGCATCGCTCAGCCGCTCAGGAAATCCTGAGGCTGTGGAAGGCGCTGGCCTTGTGCAGGCGGTTCATGATGGCGAGGCCAAGCCCCTTCTCCGTCGTGCCTTCGCCGAGCAGCGCGTCGGCCTCTGTGTCGTTGAAGGCGATGAGCTCCTCGTAGATATGGGCGGCGATTGCCAAGAGGTCGCCCTGCGGGCCGTAGTCCTTCAGGAGCTCTGCGGGCACGAGGCCCTGCAGGGACTCGCAGACCTCATGGCTGGCGAGCACGCCGACCGTACGGCCCTCGCCCTGCAGGCGGCGGACCTGGCGGCGGAAGGCAGCGGCCATCTTCGAAGGCTCGCCCTCGAGCAGTGTCAAGGGGGCCTTCGGCGCGTAGTGCTTGTATTTCATGCCCGGCGCGCGCGGCACAGTGTCCGCGCCGACGAGCGCGGGGTCGAGCTTGCAGCCGCCGAGCACTTCGGTGAGCATCTCGCGCGTGATGGCACCCGGGCGCAGGATGACGGCCACAGGGCCCGTGCAGTCGACAATGGTCGACTCAACGCCGAAATGGCACGGGCCGCCGTCGAGGATCAAGGGGATGCGCCCTTTCATGTCGCGCAGCACAGAGGCCGCCGTCGTCGGGCTCGGGCGCCCCGAGATGTTGGCCGACGGCGCGGCAATCGGCACGCCGGCCGCGCGGATCATCGCGCGGGCCACGGGGTGCTCCGGCATGCGGATGCCGACGGTATCGAGGCCGCCCGTGATGCGGTCCGGCACGATGGCCTTGCGGCGCAGGATGAGCGTGATGGGCCCCGGCATAAAGGCCGCGAGCAGCTTTTCCGCCATCGGCGTGACCTCCGCCGCAATCATCTCGACCATCGCGCGGTCCGAGACATGCAGGATCAGTGGATTGTCCGACGGACGCCCCTTCGCCTCGTAGATGCGCGCACAGGCATCCGCATCGAGCCCGTTTGCCCCGAGCCCGTAGACCGTCTCCGTCGGAAAAGCCACCAGCCCCCCGCTGCGCAGCACCTTCCCCGCGCGCGCAAGCTCCGCCTGCTGCGCCTTCACATCGGTTATCGTGATAATCTCTGTCTGCATCATTGACACTCCTTTGTTCTCCATGCCACGACGACGCGGTCGATGCCGGCGTAGTCGGGCAGGATCTCGGTGCGGGCGATCAGGGGATTGGCTTTGGCGAGCGCGGCGACGGGCTCGGCCTGATGGATGCCGACTTCAAAGGCCATGAAGCCGCCGGGTACGAGCATGGCGGGGGCTTCTTTCGCCAGGCGGCGGTAGAAATCGAGGCCGTCCTGGCCGCCGGAGAGCGCCGTGTGCGGCTCCTTGAGGCGCACTTCCGGCGCGAGGGTTGCGATGTCGGCCTCCGGGATATAGGGCGGGTTCGACAGAATGGCCGCAAACGTCATGCCAACTAGCGGCTGCAAAAGGTCCCCCGTGTGGAATGTGACGCGATCCGCGAGGCCGAGGCTTGCGGCATTCTCCTCTGCGACGGCGCGCGCCGTAGGCGAGATGTCGACGGTGTCGGCCACGGTGCCCGCCAGATAGCGCAGCACCGAAAGGCAGATGGCGCCCGAGCCCGTGCCGATATCGGCGATATGCAGCGGCTCTGCGACCTCCTGCTCCGCATCAGCTCCGCCCGCAGGCTGTCCCTCTGCCGGCTCCTCCGCAGCCGACTCATCAGCCAGCACTCCTGTCGCCGTTTTCTCGCCCTTCATCGCCTTCAGCCGCTCAACGGCGGCCTGCACGAGGATCTCGGTATCGGGGCGCGGCACGAGTGTGTCGGCCGTGACCTTGAAGGTCAGCCCCATGAACTCCTTCTCGCCGAGAATCTGCGCGACAGGCACGCGCAGGATGCGCTGCTTGATCATCTCGCGATAGGCGGCGAGCTCAGCAGGCTGCAGCGGCTCGTCAAAATGCACGTAGAGGTAGATGCGCTGCTTCTCGAGCACATGCGCGAGCAGCACTTCCGCGTCGAGGCGCGGCGATTCGATGCCCTTGTCCTTGAAGTACTGCTCCGTCCACTTCAAGATGCGGCCGATAGTCCAGATCTTGTCGTTCATTTCGCGTCCACCTTCTTCAGTCGTTCTGCCTGGTCCGCCGTTATGAGCGCGGCGAGCAGTTCATCGAGATCGCCGTCGAGGATGGCGTCGATCTTGTGCAGAGTCAGGCCGATGCGGTGGTCCGTCACGCGGCCCTGCGGGAAATTGTAGGTGCGGATGCGCTCGCTGCGGTCGCCCGAGCCGACCTGACTCCGGCGGTCGGCCGCAACGGCCGCCTCCTGCTCCTGCCGGGCCTTGTCGAGGATGCGCGCGCGCAGGACCTTCATCGCCTTCTCCTTGTTCTTGAGCTGCGACTTCTCGTCCTGGCACTGCACGACGATGCCCGTCGGCAGATGCGTGATGCGGATGGCCGTCTCCGTGCGGTTGACGTACTGGCCACCCGCGCCCGACGCGCAGTACGTGTCGATGCGCAGGTCCGCAGGATTGATGGCGACATCGACGTCCTCAGCCTCCGGCAGCACGGCGACAGTCGCCGCCGACGTGTGGATGCGGCCGCCCGACTCCGTCACCGGCACGCGCTGGACGCGGTGCGTGCCGCTCTCGTACTTGAGATACGAATACGCGCCGGAGCCCGTGACCATGAAGGTGACTTCCTTGAAGCCGCCGATCTCCGTCGGATTTGCGTCCATGAGCTCGACCTTCCAGCCCTTCTTCTCCGCATAGCGCGAGTACATGCGGAAGAGGTCGCCCGCAAAGAGCGCCGCCTCTTCGCCGCCAACGCCGCCGCGTATCTCGACGATGACATTCTTCTCGTCATTCGGGTCCTTCGGCAGAAGGAGGATCGGCAGCTTTTTGTCGAGCCGCTCCTTCTTCTCCATGAGGTCCGCGAGCTCTCCTTCGACAAAGGCATGCATCTCATGGTCAAGCGCTTCGCCAAGCATCGACTTGGCCTCCTCGATGCCCTTGACGACTTCCTTATAGCGCCGGAATTCCGTGACGATCGGCGTCAGCGCGGCGTGTTCCTTCGTGTACGCCTGCCACTTCGTCATGTCCGCCATGACCTCCGGATCGCTGATCAGCGACTCGAGTTCCCGGTATTTATCTTCAACGGCTTGGAGCTTCTCCAGCACAGATTTCACCTCTCAACAGTAATGTATCCCATGCTTGCGACATGAGTCAGGGGACGAGTTCGACCGGCTTCGGCAGAGTCCCCTCCGCATGGCGGTAGTCGACCGTACCCGGGACGATCTCCTCCTCCGGCAGCACGGCCTTGAGCGACTCGATGGCCACGGCCACCATATCGTCCTCCGGCGGGCGCGTCGTCAGGTACTGCAGCCAGAGACCCGGCTTGATGGCCGTCTGGATGATCTTGTTCTCGCTGCGGCCCGCCAGGCGGATGATCTCGTACGAGATGCCCGCGACGACAGGCAGCAGCACGATGCGCGAGGCGATGCGCTCGCCGAGGCTCGGCCAGCCGAGGAAGGCAAAGACGAAAATCGAGACGAGCATGACAATCAAGAGGAAATTCGTGCCGCAGCGCGGGTGAAGGCGCGAGAACTTCTGCACGTTCTCGACCGTCAGCGGCAGACCCGCCTCATAGCAGTGGATTGTCTTGTGCTCCGCCCCGTGGTACTGGAAGACGCGGCGGATGTCCTTCATGCGCGAGATGCCCCAGATGTAGCCGAGGAAGATCGCGAGGCGCAGGAAGCCTTCCATGAGATTGAGGAAGAACGGGTCTTCCGTGATGAAGTGGAAGAGACGTGCCGCGCCCGTCGGGATGGCGATGAAGAGGATGCTCGCGAGCACGAGCGCGAAGACAATCGTACCGGCCATCTCCCTGTCGGAGAGCTGCTCATCCTCCTCACCGGCCATCTTGGCCGAATACGAGAGCGAGCGGATACCGATGACGAGCGACTCGATGAGTGAGACGGTGCCGCGCAGCAGCGGCTTCTTGAGGATGGGATAGCGGTCCGAGATCGAGTTGACATCCTTCGTCTCGACCTGGATCTGGCCGTTCGGGTCGCGCACCGCCGTCGCCGTGAGCTTCGGCCCGCGCATCATGACGCCCTCGATGACGGCCTGGCCGCCCACCATTAGATGATTGCCCATAATTGGGACCTCCTATATTATATGCAAGACAAAATTTTCTTCTACACGTATAGCCTACGGCAGCCTGCTGTATTTTGTCTGGAACCTTTCAGATACAAAATAAAGCAGAGCGAGATTGCTCTGCTCTGCTTCATCATGCTGCATCTTATTTCTTGCCGTAGCGCTTGTTGAACTTCTCGATGCGGCCGCCTGCCTGTACGTCACGCTGACGACCCGTGAAGAACGGATGGCACTTGGAGCAGACATCGACGCGAAGCTCCGGCTGCGTGGAGCCCGTCTTGAACGTGTTGCCGCAACCGCAAGTTACCGTAGCTTCATAGTACTTCGGATGAATACCCTGCTTCATATCTATACACCTCACTTTCCCCCCAGGAACTGGGAATGGATACAAGCTCACTATGCGCGAGCTTGGTTTAGACCTAGCTCCCCTTCTTCGGGGGAAAGCCAGTCAATTTTTGGCTTGAAAACAGACGTCACTACGTCCATTACCGGTCTATTATAGCACAGAGCCCCCGCGCTTGCAAGAAAGCTATGCAAAATCTGCTTGAAAAAAACGGCACGATAGAGGATAATGTTGTTTACAGGGATAATCCAGAACGAATCATCTGCCGCACATACATCACACAGAAAGGATGTTTCTACATGGCAAACGATAAAAAAGACGAACACGTCATAACGCAGCGCTGCAGCTTCTGCAAGCGCGAAGTCGAGATCCACGACTCTCTCGACATGCCGATCTACGACCCGGCCACGGGCTTCGGCATCTGCAAGAACTGCATCAAGGAGCTCGCCCACTACATTGAGCTCCACGAAGAGGACACGGCCAAGAAAAAGGAGCCGGACTTCGCCGCCCAGCTCGACGAGATTCTCGAGAGGAACAAGCCGCACATCATCAAGCAGTACCTCGATGAGTACATCATCAACCAGGACCGCGCGAAGAAGATCCTCTCCGTCGCCGTCTACAACCACTACAAGCGCATGAAGTACGGCTACACGAATGACGACGGCACGGAAATCGAGAAGTCGAACGTCATCATGCTCGGCCCGTCCGGCTGCGGCAAGACGGCGCTGCTCTCCCACCTCTCGAAGCTCCTCGACGTGCCGTTCGCCGTCACGGACGCCTCGAGCCTCACAGAGGCGGGCTTTGTCGGCGCCGATGTAGAGGTCGCCGTCCGCAACCTCTACTATGCAGCCGACAAGGATATCCAGAAAGCCGAGCACGGCATCATCTACCTCGATGAGTTCGACAAGATCGCCCGCAAGTCCGGCGCCAACAACTCCATCACGGCCGACCCGGGCCACGAGGGCGTCCAGCAGGCCCTCCTGAAGATGCTCGAGGGCAACGTCGTCGAGTTCACGGCGCGCGGCCAGCGCAAGCACCCGGAGGCCCCGACCATCAAGGTCGACACGAAGGACATCCTCTTCATCGTCGGCGGCGCCTTCGTCGGCATCGACGACGTCATCGCCAAGCGCCTCCAGAAGGCTGACTCCTCCATCGGCTTCGGCGCCGAGGTCACGAGCAAGAGCGAGAAGCCGACGTTCGACGAGCTCATCCACCAGGTCCGTCCGGAGGACCTCATGCAGTACGGCATCATCCCCGAGATCATCGGGCGCCTGCCGATCATCTGCACGCTCGAGACGCTCGACGAGGACGCCCTGCTGCGCATCCTGACCGAGCCGAAGAACGCGCCCGTCAAGCAGTACGAGAAGCTGCTCGCCATGGACAACGTCAAGCTCGAATTCGCCGAGGACGCCCTGCGCGCCGTCGCCAAGAAGGCCATCGAGCGCAAGACCGGCGCCCGCTCCCTCAAGGGCATCATCGAGGACGTCATGCTCGACGTCATGTACGACATCCCGAAATCAAAAGAGCCGCGCAAGGTCATCATCACGAAGGCCTGCATCAACGAGGGCGAGAAGCCGGAAGTCATCGCACTCGACAAGTAAACGAGCACAAGCAAAAAAGGCATCTGTCACAATCAGACAGATGCCTTTTTGTGTGCCGTTCAGCCGGTCAGGGGTTGGCCCGCACGACCGGGAAACTGCCGAGGTCCTTGAGCCACTTGCTCTTCCTGGCGACGGCTGCCACCGACGTGCGCAGCGCCTCCTCATTGTCCGCGACATCAAGGTCGAAGAAGAAGATGTAGGCGCCGAGCTCCGTGCGCGCCGGGCGCGACTCGATGCGCGTCATGTTGACGCCGCGGTCCGCGAACTCCTTGAGCACATCGTAGAGCGCACCGGCCTTCTGGCCGTCGATCTCGCAGATGACGAGCATCTTCTCCGCCGGGCCGATCGGCGCCTGCGGCGCGGCCGTCACGCGGCGCAGCTCGAAGAAGCGCGTCGCATTCGACATATTGTCCTGGATCTCCTTCGCGACCGTGACGAGGCCGTTGAGCTCGCCGCCGCGCTTCGTGCAGATGGCCGCCGCGCCCATGCCGCGCGGCTCCTTGGCGACAATCTCTGCTGCCCGCGCCGTGCTCGCCACCTTGATGAGCTCCGCCTCCGGATAGTACTGCTGCAAATAGCCGCGGCACTGGGAAATCGGCTGCGGATGCGAGTAGATGAGGCAGATCTTCTGCGTGCCCGGCCTTGCCATGAGCTGATTGTGCACCGGCCAGATTAGCTCGCTCGCGACGAAGAGGTCGTCACTGCGCGCGAGCGTGTCGAGCGTGATGTTGATCGCGCCCTCGAGCGAGTTCTCCACCGGCACGAGACAGCTGTCCACCTCACCGTCCTCCACGGCCTGGATCACCGCAAAGATATCCGGATAAACGAGAAGCTCCGGCCTCTCCGGCAGGAGCCTCGAAAGATACTGTGCGGCAGCTTCGCTGTGTGTTCCCAAAGGGCCAAGAACGCCCATTTTCTTCATTATCCGACATCCTTTCCCTCAGAGGTCCTTCTGGAGTTTCGCGAGCTCCGGGCAGAGATCCCCGATGGAGCTTGCAAGGTCATCCTTCGGCTGCAGGATCTCGAGCACTGGCTTCATCGTCTCCTTGAACTTCGCGTCATCCTGCATGAGCGTCAGGATGGCACTCGTGTTGATCGCATCGGCGAGCGCCGTGTGCTGCGTGCCCTCGAACTTGTGGTCCATTGCGCCGAGCGCGTGCTTGAGCGCGAGGCTGTTGTGCAGGCCCAGGCGGTCGTCGAACTCCTGCTGCAGGTCGACCCAGCGCGCGTTGAGCCAGCCGATGTCGAAATCCGGCAGCTTGTAGCGGCACTCGCTGCGCAGCTGCTTGATGTCCGACATGCTCCACGAGTAGATCTTCGTCTCTTCCTCGCCAACCCAGTCCACAAAATCCTGGAAGCACGCGGCATACGTCTTCTTGTCCGCCACCATCGCCTGCGTGATGCCCGTCAGGCTCGTGATGTGCTTCTTGATGGGGCCGTACTCCGGCTTCACATAACACTGAAACTCCGCTTCCTGCTGGAAGTTCTCGTCGAGGCGCACGGCACCGATCTCGATGACTTCCTCATTGAGCTTGCGGCGCACCTCGCGGAACTCCCGACTGACCGGATTCATCTCCAGGTCTACGACGACATGTTTCATCTATTTTCAACTTCCCTTCATTCGAAGATAGCCTTACCTTTCTATTCTACGGTATCTGCACATTTTCTTCAACAAAAATATATGCTATCATAAACATAGTACTGCAGATTCGCGCCGAATGTCCATCCGGGCATCATGCGCATCCGCACAAGCCGTTACAAGCCATTCATGAAAGGAGCGCCACCCTTGGATTACCGCCTCTACCTCTTCGATTTCGACTACACGCTCGTCAATTCCGAGCCCGCCATCGTCAAATGCTTCCACATCACCCTGCAGAAGCTCGGCTACCCCGATGTGCCCGACGAGCGCATCAAGAAGACCATCGGCCTGCCCATGGTCGAAGCCGTCAAGCGCATCATCGGCACCGCAGACACGGCCGAAGCCGAACACTTCGTCGACGCCTACAGCCCCGAGGCCGACCGCTACATGACACCGGGCACGACCTTCTTCCCCGGCGCCGTCGAGACACTGCGCGCCATCAAGGCCACAGGCGCCAAAGTCGGCATCATCTCCAACAAGACGCACCGCCGCATCCAGGAGAAATTCGACGTCGACCACGTGCCCGAGCTCATCGACCTCATCATCGGCAGCAACGACGTCAAGAGCCACAAGCCAGAGCCAACCGGCCTGCTGCGCGCCATCGACCATTTCCACATGGCCAAAGACGACGTCCTCTACACCGGCGACAGCTACATCGACGCCGAGACCGCCCGCAATGCCGGCGTCGACTTCCTCGCCATCACCACCGGCACCACCAGCGCCGAGACCTTCGCCCGCTACCCCCACATCGCCATCCTGCCCGCCATCGCCGCGCTCAAAGACGAACTTGCAAAAAGCCACGAATAATGGTAAAATAGTTAAGTCAGCGATGACGCGGGCATAGTTCATCGGTAGAATGGAAGCTTCCCAAGCTTTAGAGGGCGGTTCGATTCCGCTTGCCCGCTCCATATGAAACACAACGGCTGCCAGAATCCCAGATTCCGGCAGCCGTTTTAAATTGACGCCCGTACGTCACCGTAGTATAATGTACATAGATAAAAAAGAGCGAACCACTAAGATGGTCAGCTCGGCATATCATAGGGCAAAAATATTTTCAGCCATACAAACAGCGTCTGCTAACGCTGATGGCCACCGTACATCCCGAAAAAGCCGTCTCTGCTAAGACGGCTTTTTTATTTATGCGATGTACGCCGAAGGGTTACTTACGGAATGCGCGGATCAGTTCCAGCAGGAACTTACCGTCGATGACATCGAAGGAAGCCAGCACGACCAGGCTAAGAAAGACCAGCACAAAGAGTGCAGTCAACCCGCAGACCGTGACCACGGCTACCTCCGATGAAAACAAGGCTTCCATCGAAGCAGGCATTCGTCGCGTGATACCAGAGGCATCACGACCCTTTCTCTTTCGGATTTATGCCAAGCATTGCGGCTCGACCACCGATGACCATCATATTGCATCGTAGATGACAGCAAATTGCTGTGTTCGCTCTAGGGAAATATCCCCTGAATCAGTATAGCAAGAAACCACGTCCACATCAACCACTTATCAGATCACATTTCTCTCAGCCCGCCAGATGGCGCCAGAGGTTGCTCAGGGCGATCATCAGGCGATGCGGCAGGATGGATGTGACGATGCGGTGCAGGGTCGAGACGAGGTCCGGCGTAAAGACGGTGAAGCCGTGTTCCGCGGCCCAGAGGGAACGCCGCGCGACGGTCTTCTGGTCCGTCGCGAGTGGGAAGCCCCGGAAGAGGCCGCGCCGGTCCGTCTTCTTGGCCTCGTGGATGAACTCCGTGTCGCGGATCCAGTACGGGCAGATGGCCGTGACCGTGATGCCGCGCGCTACGACCTCCGCCGCCAGCGCGCGGCTGTAGCGCAGGAGGAAGGCCTTCGTCGCCGCATACGCCGCGAGGTACGGGATGGGCTGAAACGCCGCGCACGAGGCGATCTCGAGCACCCGGCTGCCCCGCTCCATGTACGGCAGCGCCCGCTCCGTGAGTTCCGCCGCCGCGCGGCAGTTCAGCGCGATCATGCGCCCCGTCGTCGCCGCCCCGATGTCCGCCGCCATCCCGATGCGGCCAAAGCCAGCCGCATTGACGAGATACCGCACGGCCACCGGCTCCGCCGCCAGCGCCGCCGAAAGCTCCTCCAGCGCGGCTTCCTGCGTCAAGTCCAGCGCAAAGATGCGGCACGGCACAGCCGCTTCCTCCGCGAGCTCCCGCATCCGCTCCCCGCGCCGCGCCACCAGCCAGAGCTCATCGACCGCCTCCCGCGCGAGGAGCCTAGCAAACTCGCGCCCCAGCCCGCTCGACGCCCCCGTGATGAGCGCAATGCGCTTTTTATCCGGCATCCCTATCCCTCTCTTCTCCCTGAATCAGTGGATCATCCATTGCAGACCATGTTGACGGACATCCGATGCACCTCAGTCCTTATAGTAGTCCTTATACCATTCAGCAAACTTGCCCAGCCCTTCTTCAATCGTCGTCGAAGGCTTAAAGTCAAAGTCGCGCTCCAGTTCGCTGACATCTGCATACGTCTGGTAGACGTCGCCGGGCTGCATTGGCAGGAACTCCTTCTTCGCCGTCTTGCCGATAGCCTGCTCCAGGACCTCGATGAAATGCATGAGCTGCTCCGGCTTATTGTTGCCGATGTTGTAGACCTTATAGCGGTCGCCCAGCTCATTGGCCTTGGGCGGATTACAGAGCATATGCTCAATGCCCGTTACAATATCATCGACATACGTGAAATCGCGGTACATGTCTCCGTTATTGTAAATCTGGATAGGTTCTCCCTGGCGGATCTTGTTGGTGAATTTGAAATAAGCCATATCCGGGCGTCCGAACGGACCGTAGACCGTGAAGAAGCGCAGGCCCGTCGCCGGGATGCCATAGAGATGACTGTACGTATACGCCATGAGCTCATCCGACTTCTTCGTCGCTGCGTAGAGACTGATGGGATGGTCGACATTGTCTGTCGTCGAGAAGGGCGTCTTCTTCTGGTTGCCGTAAACCGACGAGCTCGATGCAAAGAGAAGATGCTCTACCTTGTGATGGCGGCAGGATTCAAGAATATTGAAGAAGCCGATGATGTTGGAATCGATATACGAGCGCGGATGGGCAATGCTGTACCGCACACCAGCCTGTGCCGCCAAGTTGACGACAATATCCGGCTGATACTGCTCAAAGAGTGCCATGACCGCCGCTTCATTTGATAAGTCACCCTTGACGAACGTGAACTTCGGATACTCGCGCAGGATCTCCAGGCGACTCTCCTTCAGCCCGACATCGTAATAGTCATTGACATTGTCAAAGCCGACAACCGTCGCCCCGAGCCCCAGCAAACGCTTCGAAAGATGGAATCCGATAAAGCCCGCCGCACCAGTGACCAAGACTTTTTTCTCCGCATCAAATGGTAAATAAGACATGTCCGTCCTTCCTTTCCCTGTCTCAAAAATCAGTCGCGGTCAAAGAGATCGCGCGTGTAGACTTTCTCCCTGACATCCGACAGTGCATCGTCCCAGCGATTCGTGATGATGACGTCGCTAACGCGCTTGAACTCATCCAAATCGCGGATGACGCGTGAACGGTAAAAGTCCGGAGCGTCCAGCGTCGGCTCATAAACCACGACCGGAATGCCCTTTGCCTTGATGCGCTTCATGATGCCCTGGATGGCGGATGCGCGGAAGTTATCCGAATTGCTCTTCATCGTCAGGCGGTAGACACCGACGACTTTCGGATTCTTCTCGATGATCATATCCGAGATGTGGTCCTTACGTGTACGGTTCGCTTCAACGATTGCCGAAATCAGATTCTGTGGCACATCATGGTAGTTTGCCAGCAGTTGCTTCGTGTCCTTCGGCAGGCAATAGCCGCCATAGCCAAAAGACGGATTGTTGTAGAAGTCGCCGATGCGCGGGTCAAGGCAGACACCCTTGATGATATCGCCCGTGTTGAGCCCACGAATCTCCGCATACGAGTCGAGCTCATTGAAATACGCCACGCGCAGCGCCAGATACGTATTCGCAAAGAGCTTGATTGCCTCCGCCTCCGTCGATCCCGTGAAGATCATCGAGATATCCTTCTTGACCGCTCCTTCTGCCAGCAAATTGGCAAAGACATGCGCCCGCTCCGACTTTTCACCGACTACGATACGAGATGGATGCAGGTTGTCGTACAGCGCCTTGCCTTCACGCAAAAACTCCGGCGAGAACATGATATTGTCCGTATGGTACTTCGCCTTCACATGTTCCGTATACCCGACCGGCACCGTTGACTTGATGACCATCACCGCCTGCGGATTGATGGCCAGCACCTCTTCAATGACATTCTCCACCGACGACGTATCAAAGAAGTTCTTCTTCGGATCATAATTCGTCGGAGTTGAGATGATGACAAAGTCAGCACCTGTAAACGCTTCCTTGGCATCCAGCGTCACCTTGAAGTGGATGTCATCGCGCTGCAAGAAAGAAGAGATATCTGCATCAACAATAGGCGACAATCCCTTATTGAGCATCTCCACTTTCTCTGGAACAATATCTAAAGCTATAACATTATTGTGCTGAGCCAAAAGCATGCTGTTTGATAATCCAACATATCCCGTACCCGCAACTGCAATATTCATATTAATATTTCCCTCCAATTTAGATGTTTATTTTATTATATCACCAATTTATTATATTAGAAAGCACTTAATTGATAGCCATTTGTTTCGTCGAAATATTGTACTACGGTTAACGTTATGCTAGAATAATATAAGTTATGTACTGGTTAATGTTATATATAACAGTATTTCCTATCGATCAAGTACTACATTTACATCGTTTAAATGGTCCTATGAATGCATTTGTTCAATTACAGAATAATATCGAGCAAAACAGTGATAATCTAGAGATCAAAGCGTCGGCCATTCCTTCTAGTAAAAAAATTCCTGGTTCCATAATCATTGTTATTGGCGAAAGTGCTAATCGAGATATGATGTCCGCTTTTAACTCTTCATATAGTAAGAACACGACCCCATGGGAAAAAGCATCACGTGGTAAAAATGGTTTTATCTTTTTCGATAATTCATTTGCGAACTTTCCTAATACTGTAATGGCGGTAACTCAAGCACTAACGTCATCCAATCAATACAACGGTATTCCGTTAAAAGATTCTATCGACCTTCTGGATGTAGCACATAAAGCAGGATATCATACCTATTGGCTATCACTCCAAAATAAGAGCACTGTCTCTGATGCAGGGATTACTGTCCTTGCGAATCGTGCAGATACAATAAAGTGGATTCATGGACATGATGAAGCTGTTTTATCTGAATTAAAGAATATCCCTCCTACTGAAAATAATTTCATTATCATACATCTGAACGGAAGCCACTTTCGCTATGACAGACGTGTACCACAAGAGTTTATCGAGAAAAATAACTTAGCAGTAGAATCAAAAACAGATTGGTATAATACATCGCTACAATATACTGATTGTGTATTAAAAGAAATCTATCATTATGGAAAAGAAAGCCTCCATATGCAAGCTATGGTTTATTTCTCTGATCACGGTGAAGATATGGAGTACACACACACATCATCACCATTTCTCTTTGATATGGTGCACATTCCATTCTGGATTTATTTATCGCCAGAGTACCAAGCAGCTTACCACGATACCTACCAATCTTCACGAAAAAATGAAAAAGAAATCTTCACAAACGATTTGATGTTCGAAAGCATTTCTGGTATCATACATGCAGAATCAACTTCTTATCAACCAGAATACGATATAACATCATCAAAATATAATTTATCACGTAATCATGCCTTAACTCTACATGGCAAAAAATACATAAAGGATGATACAGAATAAGAACATGGCCATCATGAAGATGGCCATGTTTTTAAATCCCTATCTTATAACAGAGCTTCAAGATACTATACCAAACCATGCCGGTAAGATAATCCTTAAAACAACCTTTTTCTTTACGATATTTCCCCCAGTATTTAAAGTCATGATAATTCTCTGGTTTCTTTACTGGATATATATTCGTGATTGTCAGCCAAGGTGATAACGCATTATACTGCCGCCACTGTTCATCAAAAGCAGACACCACCATCTGCCAAGGTTTGCGACGACCGGTCCAATGAACGATTACGCTATGCCCTTGATCATATTCACCGCCATCATATACATTATAATCAGATGGCAGGAAATAATTCATTCCATCAAAGACAAGATTCAAGACATCTTGACTCTGTCCAAGAAAGCGCTTCCGCGGTTCGCACTGATAAGAAAAAGCCTGCTCCGTAATATGCTGCTTCTCCCATTCTGAAACATCTACCATCATAACTCCATCATTGAAGTATTTTTCATTTTTGAGATGCAAGAATCCCGCGCGGTAGCCTACGGCCGACTCGCGCTCTGAGACAGTTCCCATTGGCACCCCGTGCATGTCCAAGTACCAGAGCTTATCTAACGGTGCCACACACATCGTATCGGCATCAAGATAAATATAACGTGCAGAATACTCTTTGATAAGTTTCGGCATATACAGGCGTGCATATGTAATACGTGAAAATCGCTCCACTTTAATATGGAAGTCCTGGAAAGGCTCCATATTAAGATGATATAGGATACACATACAATGCCACTTCTGAGCCAATGTATTTATCTTATTTGCATTTTCTTCACTGTAGCCATCGGTAAAAATATGAAACACGATTGGCACATCCTGATTGTTTTCAAGAACCGAAACCATCGAAGCTCCCATGATAGGAATGAATGCATTATTTACATTATAACAGATATGATAAATTGGCCTATTATTATGTATATTTAAATGTTTATATTCTTTTTTGGAAATCAAAAAGTTTTCTGTATTAAAGAACTCATCACTAAAAGTCTTCATATAACCACCCTTATAATATAATAATATCATAATTCGAATTGAGATTTTTCTGGATATAACATCTGATAAAATTCTCGCATCTTCATTTTATCGGTTTTCCTACATCTAGAATCCGCATTGACACAAAAAACATACGGTTTAAATCTCAATATCTGTTTACGAGTTTTTTCGTCTTCTGAACCACAATAACACTCCCAAGAATAATCTTTCGCTTTATGAATATGTTTCTGCCAAAAGGTTGGTGGATTAATAACTTTTGACTCTGCATGTTTGCTATATACCATATCCAATCCGAAAATACTTCTAGATATCCCAGATGAATCTCGAAAACGCATATGTTCCGTTTTTTGAAAATCATCCTTATACTTCTCTAGCACTTCACGAAACAATGTTTTTGTATATGCATCAATAGTATGAGCTAATACCCAGAAGCTATTTTCCCCATACCTATTATTGAGGATTTTCCAAACATTCATATTGGTTTTCATCCAAGTGCTTACAGAACTATACTTTTTATCAAAATCATCCATATTATTTATACACGAAAATTTCTCATATGGTTTTACAAAGACAATCGGCTCTTTTTCATTCCTAAAGAAGAACTCCGGTGTTATCGGTCGTCCAAAAAACATATCATCATTTCCATATAAGAATTGCTCCGATAATCCTGGAATATTAGTAATATGCCTTTCAATAACAGGAGATACAAAGCAAGGAATAATATCAGTCGACATAATTTGCGAGTGATCTATAATTGTTACCTTTTTACAATCTTGATTTAACCATTTAGGAATCTGCCGATCTGTCACAATATAGACATGATTAATCCACGGAGCATACATCGTCAATGAGCGCAAAGAATATCGCAATTCTTCATTATCAACAAAACGATGATCTCCAACAGAATCACTATCATGTATCTTTTTTTCTTTTTTTAGATAAAAATTTTTTCTTGCAAGAAACGCAGGATCATTCCCATCGCACCAACAATATACCATATCTATTTGATTCATAATAAAACTCCACCTTGTTTAGATACATTGCTTATGCAGCAGATTTCATGTGTTTTTATCAAATAAATCATCATTTTGAAGTTTAGACAATATTTCTGGATAATGCTGCAGAACTGCTCGTATTTGTAAATCATTTCCGCCCTCTCTATTGTTATAAGAGCTCAATGTATTGATCCCTTTATCTTGTTCTTCAGGATTAATATACCGCAAAGGGTACGCACCACCCTTTACAATTTTAGTTTTCGTTCCTTGAAGCACCGCCATTGCATTAAACCAAACATCATCCGCTCGTGGACAATATTTCATAAAAAGATTCTCATTTAAAATATCTTTATAAAGGAGCTTCCTATCATACAGCACACCACCAACACCTGTAAAAAAGTTCAAATATGAGGGTGTATTTATCCGATTTTTTGTAGAAAACTTCCATTTTGAATACGGACGAATTCCGGCTTTATTTAATTGAATACGATGTGCCCTATAAGCAATGATACATCCTGGTTTTTTCTTATGCTCCTGCATTAATTTTTTTAACATGTATTTAGGATAATAAATATCATCATCTACCGTAACAATCAAAAAGTTACTATCTGCCTGTAATGCGGGTATTAACTTTTTGAATGATTTTAAATCTTTCACAAAATTAATACTTAGTCCATTATCTTTCAACTTTATCAAATCATCCGGCAGATCTGCTTCTCGATGAGGAAATTCCTCTTTCCCTAACCAAAGTATAATACGGTCCGGTTTATAACTTTGTTGCAGTAACGAATAAATCGCATATTTTACTTCATGAATCCTAGCAGGAAAAGATGTCAATGAAATAATAACCCGTTCACAATTTGGGTGCTGTTCAATACCTAAACCTTGAAAAGAACTTATTTTTCGATCTAAAAACTCTTTATCAAGGGATTTGCCAAGATGATGTAGTATCCTTTTTTTTATAAAATTTACATATGTATACGCCTTTCTTTTCAAGTCCCTCATACGTCTCTCCCTTTTAATAAACATCAAAAATCCTATTAAATTAATTCGTTTAGTATACTTAAAAATCTATATTGTCCAGCCCTTAGTCTTTTCGCTTAAGAACAATAGAAAAAACTCCTATAATACGCTGAATCAATTTATCCTGGCCATACTTCGCATTGGCTCCCATCAGACCTTGACGATATACATCTGCCTTTTCAGGAAAGGTATTGACGAATTGCTCCAACTGCTTAGAAAATACATCTACTGAATCGAGCTTGACCGCTTCACCAATCTTGAACTCGCTCAGGATCTCCGGGTTCATCTCGGGCGACTGCAAGACAGGCTTGTAGTAGCCGATTGCGGTAAACAGCATGGCACTTGGCTGATAGCGGTAACGCTCAGCACCGTATGGCAAGAGCAGGACATCTATATCCATAAGCTCGCGCTGCCATTCAATGCCCAAGAGGTTCTTGTGCAGGAAGCGGATATTATCGTGCGATGCATACTCTCGTCTCAATCGCTCAAAGTCGTCGCTGTCTGCCTGCATCACGGTTGCGCCCTGCACGACAAGCTCGACAGGATTCGTGAAAGTCGCCTTGACAAATGCCTGCAGGAAAAAGTCTAAATTCTTCTCGCGACGATACTGTCCGAAAAAACCGAGTCGCAGTGGATCATGAACATGAAACTCCGGCGTTACTGGCAAGTCAAAAGGAACGTAGACGGGTGCCATGACCGTGTGGAAATTGGGGCAGTCCGCCAGTTCAGGGAACGAAGTCTGCAAGCCAAGAGCGCCGAGATGGATATTCGAATATGAACGAAGACTCTTGACGCCATCGCAAAATCGCGCCCTATCCTTCGGCATGATACCGTGAAACAGAAATAAAACAGGAACAGGGCTGTTCTTGATTGCACTGTTCCGGACAGAGCGCATGACGCGCCAGCTGTTCGTCGGTACGACGATGGCATCGCAACGGCCCTGCTCTGCCTTACGGCAGGCGCTGTTAAACCAGGCCAGGCGACGGCGCTCTCGCTGGAATGACAGCCAGAGCCGCTTGAGACGCCCTGCTCCTGCATATGATATCGCCTCGCCGCCGTCCAGATACTCGACATCACAGTGATAGTCCAGCTTGAAGGGGAAGTGCTCTGGCACAAAGAAGACAGGCTCATGCCCCTGCTTCTTGAGCTCTTCCACCAGGATGCGGTCAAATTCGACTTCATGACCTGCGGGCATGACGATGGACTCTAGAATCGCAACGCGCATATTCAGTCTCCTTTCCGCTGCAGCTCATGGAGCTTCAGATACTTGAGCATGGTGTAGAAAAAATGGGTACAACACAGGTACGACCCAAGCCAGCCATCCAGGAAGCCGCGACGTACGACGAACATCTTAAAGAAGCCACCTAAGCTGTGCATGAAAATACTCGCCATGGATATGCGTTTGCCCCTCTTGTAGGCATCTTCTGCCCAGATGGTCGTATACAGACAGAGCTTCTCTTCCCACTCATGCCAGTCCTCATAGGTATGGTGCTCGATGTAGCCGGGCAGGCGCTTTGCAGGAAGCTGACACTCGGGGCGTTCATGGACTTTGTTGACCCATGTGACGCTTTCCCTCGGGAACATGCGCAGGACGTGATCGGGATAGAGCACGCCATAGCTGAACGTCACGCCGAAGGCGACGGATTTCCGCGTGATGGCATACTGCCCATCCATCTTTCCAGATGATACGATGCGCTGAATCTCATGTATGAGTTCATCGTTGAGGCGTTCATCTGCATCGAGGTAGAGCACCCAGTCGGCTTTTGTCTGGTTCAGTGCAAAATTGCGCTGGGCAGAGAAGTCGTCCGTCCAGGCACGGAAGCTGACCTTCGCGCCGTGTTCCTTTGCCAAGGCAACGGTCTGGTCGGTGCTACCTGAGTCGATGATGATGACCTCATTCGTGCATTTCTTGGCATTTTCCACCACCGGGACGATATTCTCTTCTTCATTGTGCGTCAGAATCAAAATTGCCAGTGAGCTCATAATTTCCTCATTCTCTCGTCATTTCAACAGTGCACGGACCTTCTCAGCAATCGATGCGTCAACTTCATCGAGCAGGGCGTAGCGCTTGCGGTAGTTGGCGCGCTTGCGCGTGGGGACTTCTTCCATGGTCTTGCGGTATTCTGTCATCGGCAGCTCGTAGAAGCGCTGGTCGGCGCAGGGACGGCCGCCCGACTCCTTCCAGAAGTCGCTGAAGCTCGTCTTGAGCTTGCGGTCGCGGCGGATGTGGTTGTTCGCATAGTAGCCGTAGTTCGTGACAGCGTAGATGTGTTTGAGTCCGAGTGCTTTCGCCACTTCCTGCGTTGCGTGCAGGATGAAGTTCTTCGTGCGGTAGGCGTGGCAGCGCTTTGTGACCTTCTTGACGATGTCCTTGGCATTCTCCATGTTCGGCCCCTGCATGGCGCCGATCCAGAGTGCCCACTCACCGGCCTTGTTGGGCGCAATCCAGAACATCATCTGGTAGAGGTCCGCATCATCGAGGCGCAGCACGACGGACAGGAGCCCTTCCTTGCGCTGGCCGGGACGATAGGTGAGCTCAAAGCGGAGATGTCCGGCTTCATCATGGCTCTCCCAGAGAATGTACGGCGTCTCGCTATAGAGGCCGATGACTACATCCTCCTTGAGATGCTTTGCCAGATAATCCATATGTTGCTCCACAAGCTTGGCACGCTCAGCGAATGTCGATTTATTGTAGAAGAAGGCGCGTGTCGGCTGTTCATAGACAAACGGATTCTCCTCAGCCACCTTAGCAAGGAGTGCATTGCGCGAAAAGAACTGGTGCAGCCGCTCCATCCGCTGGTTATGGCAGAGGCACCTTGCCACAAAGACGACCAAGCGCTTCATACCGCGTGAGCGCTTCGTATTGTAAAAAATCTTTCCTACTTTTATATAGTCCAGCATGCATTCCATTCCTTTTAAATATTCTACAAGATGACCTCGTCATCCTTCTCATCATAAGTTTACTCTAAACAAGTCCATTGTGCAAATAAAAAGCAAAGCCCTGTCTTTCGACAGGGCAATATAGCTTCGTGATATCGCATCGCAGGAATCAACTGCGCAACTGCTCGATATGGCGGATGGTCCAGCCAGTCAGTTCACACCAAGCCTCTTGCTCCTCCTTGAAGCGTTCGCAGTCTCTATGTATCGGCAAGGCCTCTGCCGACGTAAAGAGCGCCTGCTCGATATGCTCGCTGTAACTGCCGATGGCGTCCTTCGTCATCCAGCAGTACGGCGTGACCACATGGTTCATCGGCTCAAACAGCGAGGGCTGGATGGCATAATAGGCAAAATCTTGTGGAGCAATGAGCTCAATCAGTGTTGGCAGGATGTTCATATGGCTGCCGATCTGACAGCCTTGAAACATCTCAGGCGTCAAATCAGGATGGCTCATGGCAAATGAGGTCAGGAAACGCTCGCGCAAGTTCGGTTCACGGCGCGGCACGATGTCAAAATCAAGCGGCAGGACACCGGCAGCATGATCGCCGGTCACGATGAAGAGGCTGTCTGGATACCGCGCTTTCATGGCGCGGACAAATTTCATCGCGGACTGATCCGCATACCAGGCCGACGCCATGCGGCGCCAGTTCTTCTTGTCGCGGCGCAGTGCTTCGGGCATCTCTGGCATGACCTTGTCGATGTCAAAGCCAAGTTCTTCGAATGGCAGCAGATAAGGGCCGTGATGCGAAGTCGTGTAGATAAAATGGAATGACGGCTGTTCAGCGTTGTCCTTCTCAATGCACCTTGCCACCTCGCCTAGAAAAATATGATCGTAAACACCAAGCCAAGTGTGCGGTGCCTCCTTGCCGCAGATATCCGGACCGCCGAAACTCCGGTCAAAGCCGACGCTCGGGATAAAATGATCGAGGCTGCTCCATGTCAGTGGGCCGCCATACCAGAAATTCGTCTGATAGCCCAGCTTCTTCAGCTGATTTGGCAGAGATGTCGGCAAAGCGCCCTTCCAGAACTCCTGATTTTCATTGAGTTCCATATCGGCATCGAAAATGCCTGACAATAAACTGACAATGGACGGCTGTGAGACCATTCCGCCCGGCAGGAAATTCTCTATCGATATCGTATGCGGGTCCCTTCGAAACGCCTTACTCGCCTCCATAAGATGGAGTTTCTCATAGAGCGGATCAAACGCACTCTGTGCATGACTTTCCAAGAAGAGCAGGAATATGTGGCTCGGCTTCTGGATGCGCGCACCAGCTGCGCGATGTTCAAAGGCTTCAAACGGAAGTACCGCTTCCCCCTTTTTCTCCGGCAGGACTGGCGCCATGATTTTCCGTGCTTCTTCATCACTGTGCTGCAAGGACGGATGGAGTTTCTGATGCCAGAGCTTCTCAAGGATAATCAGGTCATCGATGACGGCCTTGCCCATGAAGACATCGTCTTTGACGACCGCCGGGACCTCATCCCATTCCGGCTTGCGGCGATGGCGGAAGGTGCCGCCATAACGGAACCAGTAGAAGACAGCTACTGCCGTCAGGAAAAATATCGTGTTGAACGCATACTGTCCGCCGACTGTGTCAAAGGCCGGATACGGGGCGGACGGTAGCGCGAGCAGCCACGAGGATGCCAAATAGCACAGTCCGATGTACGGGATGTAGCTCAACAGGATCCAGATGCCGTGATTCTGGTTGAAGAAGATATCCACAAAGTTCTTCTTGTCGGCATGGCGTCCCAACAGCAAGAGATGATTGTAGATATCGTGAAAATGGTAATAGAATATGAGCCGTCCAATAAATGCCGTATATAACACGACGGCATAGATGAGCAGTCCCGCCTGGCGTACCGTGTCGCCTATCGCGTAATAAGAAGCGAAGAACGCACCGGGAATCGAGACGAGCACCATGGAGTACAGGAAAACATAGGCATTGAAGTCCATGCCCCACCAGAAACCATAACGGAAACACGTCAGCCACTTGCGCCATTCACCAGAAGGCGTCTTCTTGTCGCGGTAGATCAGGATAAAGGCCAAACGGAATAGCGCACAGAGGATTGGCGGCAGTACGGCCAGCTTGAAATCCTGTTGCACACCGGCAAAGAACATAGAAAACATCGAAGTCACACCTCTACAAATATACATACCAAAGACATATGCACATTACCTTCTATAAAATATCAAAATATCGGATAAGTCAACTAACATTGTAATGGGTCAAACCGGAATAAGCAAGAGCCCTTTTGACAGAAGCAAAAGGGCTCTTGTAATGATCATATAGAATGAGCTACCAGCTCGAGCAGACTGCCGCCCTCGTAGCGCAGTCCCTTGAGGCCGGCGTTCTTGGCGCAGAGCATGTCGCTGTCGCTGTCGCCGACGAAGCAGGACTTGGTGCGGTCGATGTGGAAGCGGGCGCAGGCGGCGTCGATGAGGCCGGTGGCGGGCTTGCGGCAGTGGCAGGCTTTGCGGTATGCGGGGAGCTTTGCCTCGGGGTGATGCGGGCAGTAGTAGAGGGCGTCAAGGTGGGCGCCGACTTTCTGGAGCTCGCAGTTCATCCAGTCGTAGACGCGCTGGACGTCGCTCTCGGGATAGTAGCCGCGGGCGACGCCGGACTGGTTCGTCACGAGGATGGCGAGGTAGCCGCGGTCGTTGACGTAGCGGATGGCTTCTTTGGCGCCGGGGATCCAGATGAAGTCTTCGGGGCGGTGCAGGTAGTGGATGTCGACGTTGAGAGTGCCGTCGCGGTCGAAGAAGACGGCCCTTCGGGGGACCTCATCCGTCAGCCTGCGGCTGCCACCTTCCCCAAAGGAGAAGGCTTTACGCGCCGAAGACACTGTCAGAGAAGAAGGCTTTTTATTTGCCATACTCAAAATAACCGCCCTGGTTGAGGAAGTCGACGTATTCTTTTACGGCTTCGTCCATGTCGGTGAAGCCCTGGTCGTAGCCGGCGGCGAGGAGATGCGTCGTGTCGGACTCAGTGAAGTTCTGGTACTTGCCCTTGAGGACTTCCGGGAAGTCGCGGTAGGCGATCTCGCCTTTGCCCATGGCCTTGATGACGGCCTTTGCTACTTCGTTGTAGCTGTGGGCATGGCCGGTGCCGCAGTTGTAGATGCCGGACGGGCCGTGGTTCTCCCAGAACCAGAGGTTGACGCGCACGACGTCCTTGACGTAGACGAAATCGCGGCGCTGCTCGCCGTCCTCGACGGGCTTGTCGGCGATCTCACCCCAGCCGCGGAACAGGCGCGCCTTGCCCGTCTCGTTGATCTGGTTGTAGAGCTGGTAGAAGATGGAGGCCATCTTGCCCTTGTGGTGCTCCTGCGGGCCGTAGACGTTGAAGTACTTGAGGCCGACGATCTGGCTGTGGGCCTCTGGCATGACCTGGCGCACGTAACGGTCGAAGGCGAGCTTCGAGAAGGCGTACGGATTCAGGGCGTCCTCACATGCATCGCCCTCGCGGAAGCCGTTCTTGCCGCCGCCGTACGTCGAGGCGGACGAGGCGTACATGAAGGGGATGCGGTGCTGCAGGCAGAAGTGCAGCAGGGACTTCGAGTACTCGTAGTTCGTGCGCATCATGAAGTTGACGTCGTACTCCATCGTGTCGGAGCAGGCGCCCTCGTGAAAGACGGCGTCGATGTCCGTGCCGTCGAAGTCGTCGTCCTCGATGCTCTGAAGGAAGTCGTCCTTGTACTGGTAGTCGATGAACTGCAGGCCGCGGAGGTTCTTGTAGTTCTGGCCGTCCTTGAGGTCGTCGACGATCAGGATGTCCGTGCGGCCGCGGCGGTTGAGTTCTTTGACGATGTTGCTGCCGATGAAACCGGCACCACCTGTTACGATAATCATGTGGATTCCTCCTGTATAAGTTCACTAAGTGACTGTTTGCTCTTTATTCGCCCTTGAGCACCTTCATGAGTTCGTCGCGGCTGACGGCATAGGTGCCGAGCTTGGCGACGACGACGCTGGCGGCGAGGTTGGCCATGTAGGCGCCGTCGCGCGGCGAGAGGCCGCCGGCCAGGGCCATGGCGAAGACGGCGATGACGGTGTCACCGGCACCGGAGACGTCGAAGACTTCCTGTGCTTTCGTCGGGATGTGGACGACTTCTGCCTCGCGCACGAGCGAGAGGCCCTCTTCGGAGCGGGTGACGATGATGTTGCGCAGCTTGAACTTGCGCATGACGTAGTGTGCGGCTTTCTCGACGGCCTTGTCCTCGTTGCGGATGGGCTCGAGGAGTACCGCATTGATCTCCTTGAGGTTCGGCGTGATGTAGTCGGCATGCGCATACTTGGCCCAGTTCGTGCCCTTCGGGTCGACGACGACGGGCACGCCGTGGGCGTGGCAGGCCTGGATGATCTTCTGGCAGTTCTGCTCGGTGCAGGAGCCCTTGCCGTAGTCGGAGATGATCACGCAGTCGAGGCTCTCGTTGAGCTTCTGGTTGATGTAGTGGAGGAAGCGGTCGGCATAGGGACCAGTGATCGGTGCGGACTCCTCGAAGTCGAGACGCATCATCTGCTGGTGGCCGCCGATGACGCGGAGTTTCGTCGTCGTCGGGCGGTCGGTCGTGATGAGGCCGTGGTAGTCGATGCCGCGGGCCGTGAATTTGTCGAGCAGGCTCTGGCAGTGGTAGTCCTCGCCGACGAAGCCCGCGATGCTCGTCTCACAGCCGAGCAGGGCGAGGTTGTGGGCGACGTTGGCCGCACCGCCTAAGGTCTCCTTCGTCTCGAGCACGTGCGTGATCGGCACAGGCGCCTCGGGCGAGATGCGCGTGACCTCGCCGTAGTAGTACTTGTCGAGCATGACATCGCCGACGACGAGGATCTTGCAGCGCGCCGTGCGCTGAGCGACAAAATCATAAAGCTGTTCGTTTTCCATTTTACACCTCTCAATGTATCCCTAGCTCAAAGTCGAACTATCTCATAGTTCGATGACGCGGCACTTGTAGTCGCCCGGATGGGACGGCCACGCGTAAGCCGGTGCGCCCGCGTGCGCCGCGAGCAGTTCTTCGGCGTACTTCATGACGACGTCTACTGGGATATTCTTCATGCAGGCCATATTATCCTGCCCCTTTCGCGGGCATTCGTGGATGCCGCAGGGATGGCAGGGCTCGGGCGTCTTGATGAGGACGTCTTTGCCGTCGTACGGGTAGAAGGTCGGCACGGGGCTCGCGCCGAACATCGTGACGATGGGCACGTTCATGGCGACGCCGACGTGCATCGGGCCGGAGTCCGTCGTGAGGAAGAGCGAGCAGCGCCGCAAGAGTCCTGCGAGTACGGTCAGGCTGACCTTACCCGTGAAGACATGCACGCGCTCCTTCTCTTCCATCTGCGCACGGCACTTCTCGACGAGCGGCACGTCGGTCGGACCGCCGAGGAAGGCGACGTCGTATCCCTCGCGGATGAAGCGGTCGGCACAGGCGGCGAAGTAGCTGTCGAGCCAGCGCTTCGTCTTCCAGCTCGCGCCGATGTTGAAGGCGATGACCTTGGCGCCGGGCGCGAACTCCTGCTGCCAGAGCGCGGCGGCCTTTGCCTCCTCCTCCGGCGGCAGCATCATCTCGAGACCGCGGTCGTCGATGGTCTTGACCCCGACGGCCTCTTTGAGCACGTCGAGGTGACAGAGTACCTGGTGCTTGACGAGCTCCTGCGGCGTGTCGGCCATCGCGCAGTTCGGCATGACCTTGTCGAAGAAGCGCTTGAAGCCGGGCTGCGAGTAGCCGACGATGCGCTTGCCGCCCGAAAAGGCGGCGATGGCGGAGGCGCGCTCGTTGCGGTGGAAGTTGATGACGAGGTCGAAGTGGCGCGCGCGTATCTTCCGGATGAAGCGCACGAGGGCGAAGAGTCCCTTGTCCTTGCCGTGCTTGTCGATGAGGATGCACTCGTCGAGGTTCTCGTTGCAGCGCACGAGGTCGCCGAGCGGCTTATCCGTGAGGAGCGCAATGTGCGCCTCCGGGTAGTTCGTCCGCAGCGTCCGCAGTGCCGGCGTCACGAGCATGAGATCGCCGATGTGCATCGTGTTGATGACGAGGATATTCTTGTACATGGAAATTTCCTTCTTGATGTTCTTGACTTCTTCAGCTTCAGATTGAGACGGCAGCGAGCGCCGGCACGAGGGCCTTGAGCTTCTCCTCGACCTGTTCGGGCTTAATGACGGCGAGGCAGTCGTGGCCGAGCGGGCAGGCGCGCTTCATGCACTCGCGGCAGTCGCGGTCCGCGACGAGCAGATTCTCCATCTGGCCGTAAGGACCGGTGCGGCGCGGGTACGTCGGGCCCATGAGCATGATGGTCTTGGCACCGATGCCGACGGCGAGATGCGTCGGCCCCGTGTCGCCGCCGACGACGGCAGCCGACTGCTGGAAGAGGTAGGCGAGCTGCTTGAAGTTCAGTTTGCCGACGAGGTCGATGGGCGGGATGTCCATCTTGGCCGCAATCTCGGCGGCCTTCTGCGATTCGACGGGACCGCTGCCGACGAGCACAGGAATGATGCCGTGGTCGTAGAGCCAGTCGCCGAGCACGGCAAAGTGCCCGTCCGGCCAGCACTTTGTCGGCCAGCTGGCGCCGACGACGAGCACGACATAGGCGTTGTCCATATTGGCACCGGCCTTGGCTACAATCTGACGCGTCAGCTGCTGTTCGCGCTCGGGCACGCGGATCGGCAGGCGGACTTCCCTGACCTTGCAGCCGATGGCGCGCGCCGTGTCGAGGTAGCGCTCGATGACGTGATCGTGGCAGTGCGCCCCGATGACGGGCTTCGAGACGAATTTGCTGCCCTCGCGCATGTTCCACATGCCGTACTTCTGCCCCTTCGGGGCCTTGGCGAGCGCGGCGACGGCCGCCGACTTGAAGAGTCCCTGCAGGTCGAGCACGGCGTCGTAGTCGCGCGCCTGTATCTTCTTGCGCAGCGGCGCGAAGTTCTGCAGGAAGCCGCCGAGGCTGCGGAATTTCTTCTTCTCAAAGACGATGATCTCGTCGACGCAGGCGGCCATCGCAACGATGTCGTAGGCCGGCGGCTCGACGACCCAGGTCAGGTGGGCTTCCGGGTACGTCTCCTTGATGGCATAGCTCACGGGCAGGGCGTGGATGACATCGCCGATGGAGCTCATCTTCACAATCAGGATATTCTTCACAGCGCAATCATCCCTCCATCTTCTTTATCTTCTCGATGACGTTTGTCGTCGAGCGGCCGGCGACCATCTGGACGAATTCGACGCGGCCGCCGTAGCTCTGGACAATCTTGGCCTCGGGCAGTGTCTCGAGCGTGTAGTCACCGCCCTTGACGTAGACGTCGGGGCGGACCTTGGCGATGATTGTCTCGGCCGTCTTCTCGCCGAACAGCACGACGTAGTCGACGGATTTGAGCGCGCCGACGACCTCGGCGCGGTCGAGCTCGCTGTTGATGGGGCGCGAGGGCCCCTTGTTGCCGCGCACGGACGCGTCGGTGTTGAGGCCGAGCACGAGGCAGTCGCCGAAGGAGCGCGCCGTCTCGAGGTAGCGGACGTGGCCGGCGTGCAGGATATCGAAGCAGCCGTTCGTGAAGACGATCTTCTCGCCGGCGCGATGGAGGATCTCGCAGAGCTTCTCAATATCATTTGGGTCAATCAGCATGGTATTCCCTCACTTTGACGGATATTCCGGATGTTGTTTCTCGACGGCCTCGGCGAGCTCGCGCACGGAGACGGTGCTCGTGCCGAGCTTGCGCACGGCGATGCCGCTCGCGATGTTGCTGAGGCGCGCGGCGAGCGCCGGCTCTGCACCGGCGGCCAGCGCCAGGATGACAGTCGCGACACAGGTGTCACCGGCGCCGGAGACGTCGAAGACCTCGCTCTTGTCGGAGACGGGGATCTCGTGGACGGCGCTGCTCTCGACGAGGACCATGCCGAGCTCGCCGCGTGTCACGAGGACGCCCTTGGCATGGAGCTCCTCGCGAAGCTCCTCGGCTGCTCGGATGATGTCCTCGGTCGTCGCCAGTTCGCGTCCCACGGCCGCGGCTAGCTCAGCATCATTCTGCTTGACGTAGCCGATGCCAGAAAAGCGGCGGACGGCGTAGCGCGAGTCGACGATGCTCGGAATGCCCTTAGCTCGGCAGTAGTCGATGAGCAGGGTCTGGAGTCCCTCTGTGACGGTGCCGGAGCCGTAGTCGCTGATGACGACGCCCTCGACAGTCGGCAGGACGGACTCGATGTAGGCGCGCAGTTCCGTCTCGATGACAGGGTGCACCGGCTCCTTGCTCTCCTTGTCGATGCGCACAATCTGCTGGCTGACCGTCGCGCGGCCGCCCGCGATGATGCGCGTCTTGGAGATGGTCGGCCGCGACTCGTCAGAGATGAGGCCGCGGACATCCGCGCCATTCTCGGCGAGTATCGCGCGCAGCCCGTCGGCGCTCTCATCTCTGCCGACGAGGCCGACGGCGTGGACCGCGCCGCCGAGCGTCGCGATGTTGTTGACGACGTTGGCCGCGCCGCCCGCGACGATCTTCTCGCCGGCCTGCTCGAGCACGAGTACAGGGGCCTCGCGCGAGATGCGCGAGATGCGGCCGTCTAAGTAGATGTCGGCGACCATGTCGCCGATGACGAGGATGTTCCTGCCCTGCATGCCGGACAGGGCATCATGGTATTCCTGCTGCAACGCATTCATCCTTTCTCATATCTCAAATCTCGGGACCTGCATCAAATCGGCAGGAAGCGCCACTTGACCTTCCAGGTATTGTCGCGTCCTTCGTAGTGCAGGATGAGCTGCGAGCAGTGCATGTCGTGGAACCAGTAGTAGTCGAATTTGCGCCAGACCGCGTTGTCCACATCGTACTTCGAGCCGAAGGCCACGCGGTTGTTCTCGTCGATGCGGTAGCTGAAGCCGGCCTCTACTTTGCGCGAGTAGCTGTCGTTGTCGAAGTCGAACGGCGAGAGCTCGCGGTTGTTCTTCTGGTAGCGGTAGGCGCCGTAGCCCGACCAGCGGTCGTCGAAGTCCTTCGTCAAGGTCGCGTCGTAGTTGAAGCCGTTGTAGTGCGCATCGTTGTACGACTCGTGCGTGACCTCGTAGCTCGTGCTGAGGTTGAGCTTCCAGCCGTCGAAGCGGATCGGGTCGTAGCTCAGGCCCACATTGTACATCTTGTGGTTACTCTTGACCTCGCCCTGCTTCCAGCGGCCGTACTCGCCGTTGACGCTGTAGTGGAACGGCGAATTGCCGATGCGCGCCGTATGGCCGACGAGCAGCGACGGCTGCTTCTTGATCCAGTTGTCGTCGCTGTCGTCGAAGTAGCCCTGCGTCACGCGCGCGTAGTTGCCCGCGTTGGCCCAGCCCACGTTGAACTCATTGCGCCAGTCCTTCTTCGTCGTGTAGACGATCTTGGCATTGGCATCGACATTCTTGGCGATGGGCTGCTTGAGGTTCTCGCGGATCCAGAGGCCGTTCGTCTTGTCGTAGCCGACGCGCGGGAACCAGTCGGAGACAGTCGTGTCTTTCTTGAGGTTGACCTCGTAGCGCGACTTCGACATGAAGGTCGCGCCCTTGATCTTGAACTTGACGTTGTGCAGGACCATCTTGTCGTCGGGGTAGATCTCGATCTTGCGCGCGAAGAGGCTGTAGTCGGGGTGGATGGCGCTGCACTTCGTCTTCGTGCCGTCGTAGATGACGATCTTGTCGGGATAGAACTCGAACTTCTTGCCCGTCATGTAGTTTTCGGCCACTTTGCCCTTGGCGCTCTCCATCGAACCCGTGCGCGTGCGGTAGTTGTAGTTCGTCTCGAAGCCATCGAGCATGACCTCAGTCTGGCCCGGCGTGAACTGCAGCATATGGCCCTTGCCCGGGATGTGAATGCGCTCCTCGATCGTGTTGCCGTCGACGTTCTCGCCCTCGAAGCGGTGCTCGTCGAGCTGTGTGACCTTGACCTTGCCCTTGGCCGTGAAGTCACCCGTCACCTGGTTCCACGTGAGGTCATCGCCCTCGAAGGCGACAGGTGCGGCCTTCGTCGGGTCAATCGGGTAGCGCAGGTGCTTGCGCATCTCCTCCGTATCGGCCTTGAGCTGGTCTTTCTCGGGATTCGGCTTCTGGGCGCGCGCCGCGCGGTGCTCGTTCTCAAGGTAGTCGAGCAGGCCCAGGCTCGTATCGGAATCGGAATGATACGTCGCGGCGCTGGCCGTGCCCGCTGCTGCCGGCAGGACGAGGGCCGTGATCATCAGGCCTGATAAAATCTTCGTTGCTGATTTCATCCAGAAAATCTCCATTCTATGCATCTATGCATCTATGCAATCGTACATCCTCTATAGTACATCATCGCCGCGAGGAGCGCAAATCTCATGGCTTCTCAGCAAGTGCCTCATTGAGGCTGCCCGTGCGGTAGCCGAGAAGGTCGAGCGCGGCGTAGGCAAAGCCGATGCGCCGGAAAAAAGCCGCCGTCTCCTCGCGCAGACCTTCTTCAAGGAAGCGCGGGATGTCCTCTGGCACGAGCTCGATGCGCGCCACCTCGCCATGCGCGCGCACGCGCAGCTGGTGGAAGCCCTTCGCTATAAGGAATTCCTCGGCGCAATTGACGCGCGTAAGGCCCTCTGGCGTCAGCTCTTTCCCGTACGGGAAGCGCGAGGCCAGGCAGGCAAAGGACGGCTTGTCCCATGTCGGCAGGCCGAGCGCCCTGGAGAGCGCGCGGATGTCGGCCTTGCGGAGCCCTGCCTCGTGCAGCGGGCTCACGATGGCGAGCTCGCGAAGCGCCCTGTGCCCCGGGCGGTAGTCACCGTCGTCGTCGAGGTTCGAGCCGTCGACAACAAAGGCGAGGCCATGCTCTGCTGCGAGTTCCTTCATGTGCGCGAACAGTGCGTGCTTGCAGTAGTAGCAGCGGTCTTTGGGGTTCTCGCGGACATGCGGCACCGTGAGGATCGGGAACGGCACGGCATGGTGCTCGATGCCCTCTTTCTCGCAGAAGGCCCGGGCGTCGTCGACATCGCGCTGCGGCACAAAGTCAGAGGCCGCGGTGAACGCCACCGCTTTGCTGCCGAGCACATCGTGCGCGACCTTGACGAGCAAGGTCGAGTCGACGCCGCTCGAGAAGGCCACGGCGACACTGCCGAGCTGCTGCAGGATGACCCGCAGCTTCTCGTACTTCTGGCGCACGGGCTCAGGGAGAGACTGTATAGAATTCATGGGAATCACCTTTCTTCAGGGGAAATCAATTCTGGGGCTTCAACAAGCCGTTCTGGTAGGCGAGCAGCAGATTGTAGAGGTCTGTGATCTCGTCCTGGATGGCTCGGCCCTGGTCGGTGTCGCCGACCGTGTTATGGCACGACTGTAGTTCGACTGTCTCGGAGACAGACTCGATGTCGTGGTTGGCGCGCAGCGCCTCGCGGACGTCGGCGATGCGCTGGTGCTCGAGCAGGCGCAGGCCGCGCGAATTCGAGATGAGCGTGTAGCCGGAGATGCCCGTCTTCTTGTGGTAGGCGCGGCAGAAGCCGCCGTCGATGATGATAGCGCGGCCGCCCGCCTTAATGGGGCTCTCGCCCTTCTTGACCTTGACGGGCACATGGCCGTTGATGATGTGGCCGCGCTTCGGGTCGAGGCCGAATTCCTGCAGGACATGCTCGCAGCATTCCACCGTGTCGATGTAGCGGTAGTACGGGTCAGACGGCTCCTTCCAGGTGCTCTCGTCGGGAATCAGCGCGCGCTCAAACGTCTTGAACTCGCGCCCAGACGTCGGCGAGAGCCTGCCGCACCAGAGGAAGTACATGAAGTCGAGGGCGCGCGGCGTGCCGTGCAGCCATGCCTCCCGCGCGCGCTGCTCGCAGAAGTCGAACCAGCTGCGGCCGCGGTACTCCTTGCCCTCGAAGCGTATCGTGCGGAAACTGCCGTCTTCATTGAGCGGCACGCAGCCGTGGAACAGCAGATTGCCGTTGCAGCAGGTGTAGAGATTGCCCTTCTGGTAGAGGTAGTCGACGTGACGGTGCAGGACGGCGCTCTCCGTGAAGTAGGAGCGCAGGTCCGCGATGATCTCCTGCTCCTTTGCGGTCAGCTCGTAGACATCCTCGCCCGACTCGTCAATCGTCGGGAAGTAGGCGCTCTCGAGCTCGTAGCGCCTGCCGTCGCCGAGCCGCGCATACGAGGAGCGGAAGTCGATGTGATGGAGCAGCCGGCGGCTCTCCATCTGGAAGTCGTGATTGCGCGCGATGAGCTGGCCCTCGAGCTTGAACATCATGATGGTGATGGCGCGCTCCGCCGCCTTCAGTGGCGCTTCATCGGGGTAGATGTGCGAGGCGAACGTCGTCAGCGGCCGCAGGCTGATGCCGTAGCCGCGCTCAAGCACATCGGTATTCTGGTAGCGCAGGGAATTGCGCACGACCGTCGCGATGCAGGCCTCGCTGCCGAGCGCCGCGCCCATCCAGAGCACATCGTGGTTGCCCCACTGGATGTCGACGGCGGGGTGCTCCATGAGCAGGTTGAGGATGGCGTCGGGCCGGTTGCCGCGGTCGAAGAAATCGCCGACGATGTGGAGCCGGTCGACGGCCAGCCGCTTGATCAGCACGGTGAAGGCCTCGATGAAGTCAGCGCCGCTGTCGATCTGCACGATGGTATTGAGGAGCTTCTTGAGGTAGAGGAACTGTGCTTGGTCGGCCTCCGGGCGCGTATTCATGAGCTCGACGATGACCGATGCGTAGCGGCCGGGGATGAAGCCGCTGACCTTCGAGGCCGGGTACTTGTAGCTCATGAGCTTGGCGAGCTCGAGCAGGCGCGATAGGTTCTCGCGGTACCACGACGGTGTCGCGCGCCGCTCCGTGCGCAGCTGGTCAATCTTCTCCTTCGGGTAGTAGATGAGCGTGCAGAACTCCGCCTTCTCGTCCTCCGTCAGCCGCACGCCGAAGACGTAGTCGACCTTCTCGCGGATGACGCCGGAGCAGTTGTTGAGGATGTGGAAAAACGAGGCGTACTCGCCGTGCAGGTCGCTCATGAAGTGCTCGATGCCCTTCGGCAGCGAGAGGTACGACTGCAGGTAGATGAGCTTCTCGTAAACGGCTTCTTTTGTCGGGTATTTCTCAGCCATGAGGCGCAGGATCTTGCTCGTCTTCTTCGTGTGTGTGCGATAGTCCGTCATCGTGACTCCCCTTCCTAACTTATCCCTCAATCTCATATCTCAGCGCCAGTCAGCTCAAAAAAGAAAAAATGCGTGCGCAGGCCGTAGCAGAGCAGCACAGCTGCAATCGTGAAGAGGTATTCCGGCACAGAGCCGACCTTGAAGAGCCGGATGCCGACCTTGCGGTACGGCGTCAAGAGCGGCACCTTGCCGCAGACGGCGTCCTCGGCGATGTGCAAGAGCGCGCCGATGCAGATGTAGATGCCGATCGTCGTGAGGTCGGCCGTCGGCAGCGCTGTAAGCTGACCCTCCTCGATCCTGCTCAGGAAAAAGATCAGACCGAGGTACAAGAGCGGCCAGTGCGACCAGCCGCGGTGACGGCTGCGCCAGCTCCAGTAATTGCCCGCATGCGGATTGCCCTCGACCTTGTCGGGGAAGATTGCCCCCGCCATGCTGTAGATAGTCAGCAGCATATCGTCCGTGGCCGCATAGACAATGACGCCCGTCAGGACCTGGTGGTTGACCCATTTCATAAAAAACATTTCCTCCAAAGCACAAACGCATGAGATTCTATTCTCTATCTCACTATTCTACCAGATATTACAAGGAAAACATATGAGTGCTGGCGATTTTTTGGACGCATACCGCCTCGTATAGTATAATAGAATCACACAGACAGAAAGGAATTTGCCAGATGGATGATTATACTTGGGAAAAGACCATACAGAGGCGCAGGATCAGGAGGCGACGCCAGGCTCTCCTGATCCTCGTGCTGCTGATCCTCGCGCTCGGCGCCTTCTTCGGCTGGCATTCGTATGCCGAGAAGCGCACACCGGAATACGCGCTCGAGCAGGCGGCGATCGCCGTCCAGAAGAAGGATGCCGACAGCTTCCGGCACTACGTCAACCTCGACCTCGTGACCTCGCGCGGCTACGACGACCTGACGGCAGACCTGCTCTCCTACGACACAACGCTGACAGCTGTCAACAAGGCCGCCTACGAGAAGTTCTACATCACGGTCAAGCCGCAGCTCACGAGCGGCACGCAGGACACGATCCTGCGGCGCGTGAGCTCGGGCGAGTGGAGCCTGCCTGAAGGCACGGACATCCTCAAGGGACGCCAGCTCGGCATCGACTACGAGCGCTTCCTCGCGCGCAGCCAGATGCGCAACACCTCGCTTGTCGGCATCGGCAAGGTCACGCGCGACGACACGGCGGCAACGGCTGAGATCGAGGTGCGCGACGACTGGACGGGCACATCCTTCACGCTCGAGGCCGCCATGGAGCAGGCGACGGACGGCCACTGGCAAGTCACCTATCTCAAGAATTACCGCGACTACCTCGACGCCATCACGCCGCTACACAACGAGGACATCGCCAAGTACAGCGAGGCGACGAAGAACATCGTCGCCTCCTACAACGAGAAGCTCACCGCCTACAAGGCCCGCTTTGCCGCACTGAGCCAGACGAGTTCCGGCACATTCACGGCCGAGCAGAAGGCGGGGCTTGAGGCACTGGTCGAGAAGGAAGTCATCCCGACTCTGCAGGCTCGCCAGCAGGAGCTCGCGAGCGTCGAGGTGCCGCCCGGTGCCCGCTACCTTGCCGACCAGCGCCAGCAGGCCACGGAGCTGACGCTCAAGGCATGGCAGCACTTCCTCGCGGGCATCAAGAACGATGACCCCGATGAGCTCGCCCAGGCCGAGACGCTCAACAAGCAGGAGCTCGCCGTCGACCTGCGCGTCGACGACATCATCCGCCACACGGCCATCAGCCGCAGCATCCCCAATCTGCCGTAATCCCATCAAAAAAGGTTCCACTCCGATGAGTGGAACCTTTTTTGATGGGATTACGGCTTCTGTATCTTGTACATCGCAGCGTACATCGTCGGCAGCACGAGCAGTGTCAAGACCGTGGCGACGAGCAGGCCGCTGGCGATGGCGACGGCCATCGGTCCCCAGAAGGCGCTCGTCATCAGGGGCAGCATGCCGAGGATGGCGGCTGCAGCCGTCAGCATGATGGGGCGGAAGCGCAGCACAGCGGAGTCGACGACGGCATCCCACGGCGTTTCGCCCGCCTCCAGATGCTTCTGGATCTGGTCGATGAGGATGACCGAGTTGCGGATGATCATGCCGAAGAGCGCGAGCACGCCGAGAATGGCGACGAAGCCCATGGCCTTGTCGAGCACGAGCATGCCGATGGCCACGCCGATGATGCCGAGCGGCGCCGTCAGGACGGTCAGGACCATGTCCTTGAAGCTGCGCAGCTGGAACATCAGGAGCGTCATGATCAGGAATACCATGACTGGTATCGGCTTGACGAGGAAGCCGACTGACTTGTCGCTGTCCTCGAGCGTGCCGGCCGCTTCGATGGAACAGCCGAGCGGCAGATCATCGCGCAGGTCCTTCGTCGCCTCGTACGCTTTCTTCGTCGCATCGTTGGCCGTGCCCGCCTTGACGTCGGCGCTGACCGTGACGGTCGGCATGAGGTCGTAGCGCTTGATGAGGCCGTCCTCACCTTCGTACGAGATCTTCGCGATCTGGTCGAGCGTCACATAGCCGGCCTGGCCGAGGTAGATCGGCAGGTCCTTGAGCTCCGCGATGTTCTGGCGGTCGACGGCGGCGAGCCGCAAGTCGATGTCGATCGTGCGGTCACCCGTGTAGAACTCCGCCGCCTTGGCGCCCGTGATCTCCGTGTAGAGCATCTGCGAGACGGCCTGCGTCGTCACGCCCATGCTGCGCAGCTTGTCCTGATCGAGCTCGAGGTGGACGACCTTGCTCTTCTGGCCCCAGTCCGTCTGGATATTCGTGTTGTTGGGATCCTCGGCGAGGATGTCCGCGACCTCAGCCGCCGTCGCCTTCGCCTGGTCGACTGTGTAGCCAGAGACGCGCAGCATGACAGGGTGGTCGGCCGGCGGGCCCGTCTGGATGAACTGGATGTTGCCGCTGACGTCGGAGAACTCACCGGCAAAGGCATCCTGGAGATCCTTGGCCAGCGCCTCGCGGGCCTTCGTGTCCTTCGCGACGATGACGAACTGCGAACAGTTGTCAGCTGCGGCCTTCGGGTCGACCGTCAGCACGAAGCGCGGCGCGTACTGGCCGACGTAATACGAGTAGTTCTCGAGCTTGTCACTGCGCTCCTGCAAAAAGTCCGACATGCGGTCGCAGACGGCCTGCGAGGCCTCCATCGAGGAGCCCTCCGGCAGCTTGAGCTCTACGAGGATCTCGGGGCGCAGCGACGGCGGGAAGAACTCCTGCTTGATGAACGTCATCATGAAGAGCGAGAGGAAGAATACGCCGGCCGTCGCGATGAGCACGACCTTGCGATGCGTCAGGAAGATGGTGAGCACCTTGCGGAACCACGTGTAGAAGCGGCTCTGGTACGGGTCAATATGCCCCTCAGCATCCTTCTTGACCTCGACGCGAATCAGGTAGTAGCCGTAGAGCGGCGCGACCATGACAGAGACGATCCACGAGAGCAAGAGCGCCGTTGCGATGACCGGGAAGAGCGCGCTGCAGAACTCGCTGGCCATCCCCTTCGCAAAGGCGACGGGGATGAAGCCGCAGCAGGTAATGAGCGTGCCCGTCAGCATCGGCTTAGCCGTCGCTCGGAAGGCGTAGCAGGCCGCGTCGAAGCGGCTGTTGCCCATCTCGAGCTTGACGCTCATCATCTCGACGGCGATGATGGCATCATCGACGAGCAGGCCGAGCGCGATGATCAGCGAGCCGAGCGAGACTTTGTGCAGGTCGATGCCCACAGCGTACATGACGACGAAGGTACCGCAGAGCACGAGCGGGATGCAGCCCGCGACGACGAGGCCCGTGCGGAAGCCAAGCGACAGGAAGCTGACGGCCAGCACGATGACGATGGCCTCGACGAGCGTCTTGACGAAGTCGTGGATGGACTCTGCGACGACGCTCGGCTGGTCAGATACCTGGTGGATCTCGAGGCCGACGGGCATGTCCTGCTGGATCTTGCCAATCTCCGCCTTGAGATCATCGCCGAGCTTCAGGATATTGCCGCCGTCCTCCATCGAGACGGCGATGCCGATGGCCGGCTCGCCGTTGTAGTACATCTTCGGCGCAGCCGGCTCCTCAAAGCGGCGCTCGACCTTGGCGATATCGCCGAGCCGCAGCACCTTGCCGCCCGCATTCACGGGCATCTGGCGGATGGCCTCGACATCGTCGAACTGGCCCGACACGCGCACGTAGACATTGTCGGAGTCCGTCTCGACCATGCCGCCTGGCGTCATGTCATTCTGCTGTGCGAGCGCGTTCATGATGACCTGCGGGCTGATGCCGAGCTCGGAGAGCTTGGCGCGGTCCATCTCGATGTAGACCTTCTCCTCCTGTTCGCCGACGAGTTCGACTTTCTGGACGCTCGGCACATTGAGAAGCAGTCGCCGCGTCTTCTCGGCCTGCTGGCGCATCTCCTCATACGAGTAGCCGTCGCCTGTCACGGCGTAGATCGAGCCGTAGACATCGTCGAAGCGGTCGTTGTAGTACGGGCCGTAGACGCCCTGCGGCAGTTCGCGCTTGACGTCCTCGCAGAGATTGCGCACATCCTTCCAGGTGTCGCGTACCTTTTCCTTCGCGACCTCATCGGAGAGCTCGACGTAGATGATGGTCTGGCCCGCGCGCGTCTCACTCTTGATGTTGTCGAGTCCCTGCGTGTCCTGGAGCTTCTTCTCGAGCTTGTCCGTGACCTGCTCCTGCATCTCCTGCGCCGTCGCGCCCGGCCAGGCGGCCGAGACGACCATCTGGCGTATCGTGAACTGCGGGTCCTCCATGCGGCCGAGCTTGTTGTAGGCAAAAATGCCGCCGATAGCCGTCACGATGATGAAGTACCAGACGAGCACCTTGTTCTTCAAGGAGACTTCTGTCAGATTTCTCATTTGTCCGCCTCCGTCCGCACGGCCTGGCCTTCACGGAGTTTATGGACGCCGGCCGTCACGACGACATCCGTCGGCGCGAGGCCGTGCACGAGGACCGTGTTGTCGCCGAAGTTCTCGACCTCGACGCTCTTCAGGGCAACGGTGTTGTCGTCCGTGACGACCCATACCTCGGGCGCGTCATCCGTCTGGTAGATGGCCGAGAGCGGCAGGACGGCGCCGGACGAGGCGTTGCCGTCCGACTGCCGGACAGCCACACTGGCCGTCATGCCGAGCTGCATGCCCTGCGGCGGATTCGGAACGGAGACGCGCACTTTGTAAGTGCGCGAAGTGCTGTCCGCCATCGGCGCAACTTCGCGCACCGTGCCGTCCACTTCCTGAGAGAGCGCCCAGAACGAAACTTTGACCGGCGTGCCGACTGCCACATCCTCGATGTGGTTCTCCGGGACGGCGATCTCCACCTCAAGCTCATCCGTCTGCACGAGCGTCATGACGGTCTGGCCGGCTGCGACGACCTGCCCTTCCTCCGCGTCAATCTTCGAGATGACGCCGTCTGCACCGGCTGTCAAGTTCGTGTAGCCGAGTGCGTTGTGCCCCTGCGCAGCGGTGGCGAGCGCCTGCTGGTACGTCGCAAAGGCCGCGTCGTAATTGGCCTGATACTGGTCGAGCACAGAGGCCGCGACAGCATCCTCTTGGTAGAGCTCGCTGTAGCGCGCGAGGTTGCGCTGTGCCAGGTCGAGCTGCGCGCGGGCCTGCGCGACCTGCGCGTCGCCGGCATTCGACTGCTGCACGACGTCCTTGGCGTTGATGACCATCAGCGTGTCGCCCGCCCTGACGCGGCTACCCTCCTGCACATTGCGCGCGAGGATCTGGCCGCCGACCTGGAAGGCGAGGTTCGTCTCATAGCGGCCGCGCACCGTGCCAGCGTACGTGCCCGTGTCAGCCTCCATGCCGCTGCCGGCCTGCTGCGTCTTGACGAGCGGCGCCTTCTCTGCAGGCGCCGCCTTCTGGCCGCAGCCGGCGGCCGAGAGCGCGACAACGAACGCGAGCACGAGCGCCAGTCCCTTACGATTCTGCATGACCGTTCCCCCTTGTCATTTCTACCTCCGGTATATCGCGCGCCAGCTTGCGGATGTCGGCACGGCAGGCCCGGTCGACGAGATGGTCGAAACCCTTGACGATGACCTCGACTTCGGCAGGCTCCATGTCCTCCACGAGGTAGTCGACCCAGCGCTGGATGACATTGCGCAAGTAGGCATGCTGCTTCTTGCCGTAGTCCGTCAGGTAGACGTGCTTGGCGCGCTTGTCGCGCGCATCCTGCTCGCGGTAGACGAGCCCCTTATTCTCGAGCATCGTCATCGTGCGCGTCACGACGGCCTTGTCGAGGTAGAGCATCGCGGCGAGCTCATCCTGCCGCGCGCCCTCGTGGTCGTAGATGCGCAGCAGCATGACGTACTCCGAGTACGTCAGATGCAGCTTCTCGCACGCCTCGACAACAAAGATCTGTGAGCGGCGATGAAGCACCGAAAACCAGCGTCCTATGTTGATATACTCATCCATGAGTGATCCCTCCCATTATCTGCCTATCCCTTGACAGATATATATCAGCAAATGTCCAGTTGATGAAATCAACTATGATTACGATAATTGTAACATATTGGGCTAGCAGGTTCAAGGCGGCAGACATCGTCCCCGAAAAATACCGTATACATGAGAAATCCATATATTTTCGCAGAAGCAGCGTGTATAATGAAAGAGACTATGAAACAAGAAAGGGGATATTCTATGACCTGTCCAAGGGTTGGACACATCAACTTCCTGAACGTCCTGCCGCTGACCTGGAGCTATGCGCACGGTGCAGCGGACGGCCTCCAGCTCACGCGCGGCGTACCGGCGGAGCTCAACAGCGACATCGTCAACCACCGCCTCGATGTCAGCAATGTCTCGTCCATCGTCTACGCCCGCCACAGTGAGGAACTCGTCGTCGTACCGGATGTCTGTGTCTCGACGGACGGCGATGTCGAGAGCATCCTGCTCGCCTCGCGCAAGCCCATCGAGTCCCTGAAGGACGACAAGATCATCCTGACGGCCAAGTCGGCGACATCGCACTGCCTTTTGAAGATCATCCTGCGCCTCGCCTACGGCGCCATCCCGAACTACTACGTGCGTCACATCACGCCGGAAGACCCGATCCCTGACGACGCGACAGCCTCGCTGCTCATCGGCGACGACGCGCTCTGGCTCTACCACCACCCGCGCGAGGGCTACTATTACTACGACCTCGGCCTCGAGTGGAAGAAGATGACAGGCAAGAAGATGGTCTACGCGCTCTGGGTCGCGAGCCGCCGCTTCGCCGAGAGCCATCCAGAATCATTGCAGCTCGTCTACGACCGCATCCACACGGCCTTCCAGACTGCAGAAGCGCACAAGGACGCGGCCATCCGCGAGATCCTGCCGAAGAAACCCGCCTTCACCTACGAGCAGCTCGAGGAGTATCTCGGCCCGATCATCCGCTGGGACCTCGCCGACGACTACCTCGACGGCCTCAGGACCTTCTACAAGCTCGCCCACGAGATGAACCTCATCGACCACGTGCCTGAGATCGAGTTCGCCCCCGTGCGGCGCAGCTGAGCGGCACGATAAGAGAATACGGCGCAAAAAAGACGCTCTGACCTGAAATGTCAGAGCGTCTTTTATCATCGGATGTTGGATTGTCTCATCGCTCAAGACTGCGCGTGCAGCAGCTTTGCCTTGACGATGCGGCGCACCGACTCGTCGACACGCTCCATCGGGATCGTGCCGTCCTCGACGGCGTCCAAGAGGCCGAGGTAGACGTCCGTCTCATGCGGGTACTCGTGGCAGACGAGCACGATATCTGAGCCGGCTTCGACAGCCTTGACGCCGAGTTCGCGGAAGCTGTAGTGCTTCGCGAGTGCGCCCATCTCGACATCATCCGTGATGATGAGGCCGCGGTAGCCTAGCTCACCGCGCAGGAAGTCCGTCTGGATGGCCTTCGAGAGGCTCGCGGGGTTCTCTCCGTCGAGCGCCGGATAGCGCAGGTGCGAGACGAGCACGAAGTAGTCCTCGCTCTGGCGCTCATCGATGACCTTCTGGAACGGCACGATATCGCGCTTCAGGAGCTCCGCCTTCGTGGCCGTGATGGAGGAGATGTCCTCGTGCGAGTCGACCGTGCCGCGGCCGATGCCCGGGAAGTGCTTGAGCGCATACATCATGTGCTGCTGCTCGTAGCCCTGTGCGGCAGCTTCGACGAACTTGGCCGCCTGCTCGGGATCCGCACTGAACGAACGCGCGTATTCGCCGACATCGGCGACCGGCGCGAAGTTGACGTTAAAGCCGAGCTTCTTGAGCTTCTCCGCCGTCTGGCGGGCCGACTCCTCCGCGCGCGTTACCTCACCGCTCCTGCCGATCTCCTGCTCCGACGGCGGCGGCGTCAGGAACGACTTGCCGCGCACGACCTGGCCGCCCTCCTCATCGACGCCGATGAAGAGCGGCACCTTCTGGTCCGCCTTCGCCTGCAGGTCCGCGATGAGCTTCTTCGTCTGGTCGGCCGACTCCATGTTGCGGTCAAACAGGATGACGCCACCCATGTGGTACTGGTGCAGCATGTAGAGGCTGTCATCCGTGACATCCGTCCCCTGGACGCCGATCATGACCATCTGGCCGACCTTCTCCGTCGTCGTCATCGAGCTGACGATTGCATCGACCTTCTCGTCGAGTGTCTGCTCCTTCGCTGCCTGTCCCTGACCGTCACCGCTGCGCTGGCCGCATCCTGCCGTCAAAGACAGCGTCGCGGCGGCCAATGCAGCGAGCAGCACGAGCACGAATCTTCTCATTCGCTTTTGCATCGTCACGTCTCCTTCCACTCACTTCACTCATTTGAAAAACATCGCATAATAACCGGCGGCAAAGATGTAGAGGACAATCAGCGGCAGGATCCAGGTCGCGTAGAAGCGGATCCACTTTGGGAAGGCCATGCCCTTGCCGGTGTCGGCCTCCTTGATGAAGTTATTCCAGCCCCAGCCGTAGCGGCTCGTGCAGAAGGCCAGGTAGACGAGGCTGCCGAGCGGCAGCAGGTTGTTGCTGACGATGAAGTCCTCGAGGCTCAGGACATTCGACCCCGGGCCGAACGGCGTGAAGCCGCTCCAGAGATTGAAGCCCAGGACGCAGGGCATCGAGAGCAGGATGATGACGAGCATGCCCCAGCGGATGATGATCTTGCGGTCCTTGCGCAAAAGCTCAAGGAAACAGCAGATGAGATTCTCGAACACGGCGATGACCGTCGACATCGAGGCAAAGGCCATGAACAGGAAGAACATCGCACCCCAGAAGTGGCCAAGCGGCATGTGGTTGAAGACATTCGGCAGCGTGACGAACAGCAGGTTCGGGCCGCTGCCCGGATTGACGCCGTAGCTGAAGCAGGCCGGGAAGATGATGAGGCCGGCCATGATGGCGACGAAGGTGTCGAGCACGATGACCCAGACAGCCTCACCCGTCAACCGCTTCGACTTGCCGATGTAGCTGCCGAAGATGGCGAGCGCGCCGATGCCGAGGCTCAGCGTGAAGAAGGCCTGCCCCATTGCCGCAAAGACGACCTCCTGCACGCCGTACTCCACGACCTTGCTGAAGTCCGGATACAGGTAGTACTTGAGTCCGATCTCACTGTTCGGCAGCAGGATGGAGTTGATGGCCAGCACGACCATCAGGACGAGCAGGGCCGCCATCATCAACTTCGTGATGCGCTCGACGCCGGCCTCGACACCGAGGTAGCAGACGCCACCGCAGAGCACGACGACGAGGATCATGCAGCCGGCCATCGTCACAGGGTCAGCGAGCAGGCCGCCGAAAACGGCCCCGACCGCCTCGGCGTCCATGCCGTCAAAGGCGCCCGTCGCCATCTTGTAGATGTAGTAGAACATCCAGCCCGAGACGGTCGTGTAGAACATCATGAGCAACAGGTTGCCTGCAATCGCCCCGTACTTGTAGAGATGCCATTTCGTCCCCTTCGGCTCGAGCACGTCAAACGACATGGCCGCACTGCGGACGCTCGCGCGCCCGACGGCAAATTCCGCGACCATGATGGGCAGCCCGAGAATAGCCAGAAACACGAGATAGATCAGCACGAACGAGGCGCCGCCGTACTGTCCCGTGATGTACGGGAAGCGCCAGACATTGCCGAGGCCGATGGCGCAGCCCGCTGAGACCAGGATAAATCCCAGCCGTGTCGAGAAACTTCCTCTCTTTTCCAAAAAGATCCCTCCTAATTCCCCTTTTACAGGAGTGCACTCCTGTATGATTCACACTACATCAGTTTACTCTACGGCATCTTTTTTGTCCAGATACACAAAAGGCCTCCCCTAGGGGAGACCTTTTGGCACGGCAGCTGCTCAGCGCAGATCAGCCGAGGATCTTCTGGAGGTAGTTGCGGATCTCGTCGCCGTCTTCCATCGTCATGACGTCTGCGAGGATTTCCTTTGCCTTGACCGAGCTGATGGAGCGGATCTTCTCCTTGACGCGCGGGATCGACGGTGCGCTCATCGAAAGCTCGCTGATGCCCATGGCCATGAGCAGGACTGCAGCGTTCGGATCCGACGCCATCTCGCCGCACATGCCGGCCCAGATGCCGTTCTCACGAGCGCTCGTGATCGTGCGCTGTACAAGGCGCAGCACAGCCGGGTTGAAGTGGTTGTAGAGATAGGAAATATTCGCATTGCCGCGGTCGACTGCCAGCGTGTACTGGACGAGATCGTTCGTGCCGATGGAGAAGAAATCGACGTACTTGGCGAGGATTGGCGTCATGATGGCTGCTGCCGGCGTCTCGACCATGATGCCGACCTGGACATCGTCAGAGTACGCCTTGCCCTCATGCGCGAGCTCGAGTTTTGCTTCCTCGATGAACTCCTTGACCTTCTTGAACTCCGCCACGTTGATGATCATCGGGATCATGATGGCTGCCTTGCCGTAGACGCCGGCGCGCAGGATGGCCTTGAGCTGCGGCAGGAAGAGATCACGGCGCTGCAGGCTGATGCGGACGGCGCGATAGCCGAGGAACGGATTCTCCTCCTCCGGGATGTTGAGGTACGGCAGCGGCTTGTCACCGCCGATATCCATCGTGCGGATGACGCAGAGCTTGCCCTTGCACTTCTCGATGGCCTCTTTGTAGGCCTTGAACTGGTCTTCCTCCGTCGGGATGTCCTGACGGCCCATGAAGACGAACTCGGAGCGGAACAGGCCAACGCCCTCTGCACCGTAGTTCAGCGCGTTGTCGACGTCCATGTGCGTGCCGATGTTGGCCATGAGGTCAACCTTGACACCATCCGTCGTGACAGCCGGCAAGTCCTTGAGAGCCGCGTAATGAGCAGCGAGCTCCTTCTGCTTCTTGATCTTCTCATCGTAGCTGGCAATGTCTTCAGGTGCCGGATTGATGACGATCTCGCCGCGCTCGCCGTCCATGATGACGTGGTCGCCATCCGCGATGCGGTCGATGCGGTCTTCCTTGTTGAGGCCGACGATCGTCGGGATTGCGCGAGCCTTGGCGATGATGACAGCATGGGCCGTCGTGCTGCCCGAGCCGAGCAGGACGCCGGCGATCTTCTCCGTCTCCATGCCGGCGATGACGGACGGCTCGATCTCACGGCCGCAGAGGATGACCTTCTCGTCACCGATCTCCGGCTCCTTGACGCCGAGGATGTACTTGGCAACGCGCTTGCCGACATCGCGCAGGTCGACAGCGCGGGCTGCGAAGTACTCATCTTCCATCTGCTCGAACATGACGGCCTGCTCTTCCGCAGCCTTGAGGACGCCCTGCGGCGCATTGCCGAGCTCGTCGATCTTGGCCATGATGTTGTCGGCCATCATCGGATCCTGTACCATCATGCGATGTGCTTCCATGATGGCAGCCTGTTCCTTCATGTCCTTGCTCTTGAGCTTCTCGATGCTCTCGCGCAGGATCTCTGCCACAGCCGTCAGCGCATCCTTTGCCTTCTGCTTCTCCGTCTCTTTGTCTTCCGGCTCGTAATTGACGAGATAGCCATCGAGATTCTGACCTGCGAGCATGATCTTGCCCATGGCGATACCGGAGATGACGCCTTTACCACGAATGATTTCTGCCATTTTTCGTTCCCCCTGAAAATTCCCTGCATTCGCGTGCATTCCCTGCACATAAGCAAATGACCTTCCTCCCGCCGAAGCCGGAGGAAGGTCATTTGCCTCTTCTGTTCTCTTGCCCGATTGAGCCTCGAGATTATTCCTCGCCGAACTTGGACTCGATGAGGTCTTTCAGAGCCTTGACAGCCTCTGCTTCATCCGGGCCATCTGCGATGATCGTGACTTCCGTGCCCTTGACGAGGCCCATGCTCATGATCATGAGGATGCTCTTTGCATCGATCGTCTTGCCCTTAGCCTGCAGCTGGATCTTGGACTTGAACTTCGTAGCCGTCTGAACGAAGATGGAAGCCGGGCGAGCGTGGATACCAGTCTTGTTTTCAATCGTAAGCGTTTCCTGAGTCATTTGAACCTCTCCAATCTTAAAACCATTAATCTTACTTTCCCTGTCGTTACAGGAACATAATCAGCACTTATAAATAATGCAAGATGCGTGCCAACTTTTTCCTCCAAGCAGGATTTTTTATCTTGACCCGTCAGGCCTTGTACACAAGGCTTCCGAGATCATATCGTCTTTTGCTTTCGGATTGTTCCGCCGCTATATGACGTCCTCCGATATGAGTTTTGGTAAATTTTACCAAAACTGCGATTTTGCTTGGTAATTTTTACCAACGCTTGGTAAATTATACCAAGCCGTATTTCCGCGCCTTGGCCGCCACGGTCTTGTGACTGATGCGCAGCAGCTTGGCCGCGCCGTTGAAGCTCGTTCCCTGGCGAAGGGCGTTTGCAATGATCTGCTTCTCGTACTCTTCCCACGGGAGGACGGTGTCATCGGCAAGGCTCTGCACCTCGCGTCCGGCAATATCGCCTTTTATATAAGAAGGCAGCATGGCTGCCGTGATGAGGTCCGTGTCCATCAGCGTGATCACGCGCTCGATGACATTCTCGAGCTCACGGACATTGCCGGGCCAGCGGTAGTGCATGAACATCTGCATGGCGTCCGGCGTGATGCCGCGCACCGCCTTCTTGTTCTCCTTGCTGATCTTCTCGATGAAGTGCTCGACGAGCAAGGGGATATCGTCGGGGCGGTCGCGCAGCGGCGGCAGGATGATGGGGATGACGTTGAGGCGGTAGTAGAGGTCATCGCGGAAAGTGCCCTCGCGGACCATCGCCTCGAGGTCGCGGTTCGTCGCCGCGATGATGCGCACATCGACGTGAATGGTTTCCTCACCGCCGACGCGGTCGAATTCCTTCTGCTGCAAGACGCGCAGGAGCTTGACCTGCAGGTTCTTGTCGAGCTCCCCGATCTCGTCGAGGAAGATCGTGCCGCGGTTGGCGAGCTCGAACTTGCCGAGCTTGCGGCGCACGGCACCAGTGAAAGCACCCTTCTCGTGGCCAAAGAGCTCTGACTCGAGCAGGGCACCGGGGATGGCGCCGCAGTTGACGCGGATGAAGGGGCCGCGACGTCGTCCGCTCGCATAGTGGATGCCCTCCGCGATGACCTCCTTGCCCGTGCCGCTCTCGCCGCGGATCAGGACATTGGCCGAGGAGTCCGCCGCCTTCGAGGCCAGCGCCAGCACGTCGACAACCTTGCCGCTCTTGCCGATGTAGTTGGCAAAAGCCTGCGCCGTCTTCTTGGTGCGCAGAAGCTCCTGCTCGAGGTACTCCGCCTTGGCCGAGACTTGCGACAGGCGCTCCATCAACGTCTGGATTTCCGTGATGTCCTTGATGACCGAGACGACGCCGGCAATCTCGCCGTCGACGAAGATTGGGTTGACATTGGCGACGATCGTCGTGCCGTCCTTCTTGTGGCGGATGCTGCCGATGCGCGCGATGCCAGAGCGCAGCACGGCGCAGCGGTTGCCGTCAGCAGCCGTCTCGAAGACGTTCTGACCGATGACCATCTCCGGCGTCTTGTGGACAATGCGCAGATACGACGGATTGACGTAGGTGATCTCGCCGCTGCGGTCAACGACGCAGATGCCGTCCTGCACCGCCTCGAGGATCATCTGCAGGCGTTCCTGCATCAGGGCATTCTCGTGCAGCAGCTTGTCGACGCCGTGGATCTCCGAAGCCTCGTTCATGATGAAGTCGCTCTCGAGGAAGCGCACCATCTCGATGACGGCCTGCCGCCCGTTATCTCCCTCCGCCGACACGAAGACCGAATCGCCCTGTGCGACCTTGAGGGCCACGAGCTTCATGAGGCTGTGCATCTCACAGCGCTCGCTGCGCGCACTGCGCAGATAGAGGTGGCAGTCGTAGCGCTTGCAGAGTTCCTGTGCGCGCTGCACGATCATCGCCGCGACGCGCGCATGGATGCCGCCCTCGTCGTGGATGACGGCTTCCCGTTCAAAAATCATGTCCATCGTTCCTTTCTGCTTGTTATTATTATACTATAAAACACGGCCAAAATCCTCTCTCATCGCGTAAAAACCGAACCTTTCAGGCAAATATTTTCTAAGAGCGCCATCATCCGGGCGCCATCATCCGAGCGCCATCATCCGCCAGCACACCCGCCAGCTGCCCGAAAAAATCTGCAATTTTTTCCGAAGCAGCTATTGACAACATTACACGCGAGCGTTATGATAGTACCCGTAATCAAAACAACAGTTCACATAACGAATACAGCTGAAGACAGGAAAGAGTAGACTTCTGTTGCTGATGCATAGCGAGCCGGGCATGGTGAAAGCCGGTGATGAGCAGGAAGCCGAAAATCATCCTCGAGGCATGGCGCTGAACCAGAGTAAGCGACCACGACTGCTCCCCGTTACAGGAGCCGCGTATGATGGTACGTCGTGAACCTTACGAATGCCTGAGTACGTCAGAGCGTCGTGCTTTGGCACGGAACTTGGGTGGTAACGCGGAAATCAATCCGTCCCTTTCAGAGGGACGGATTTTTTATTTTTAGTCCATCACTCGGAACAGCCCTGAGAAATCTTGTGACTGCTTTCATCTCATCTATCATTTATCTTGGAGGTATCATCATGGAACAAGCAGCAAACGTCGATCTTGCCCATCTCAAGCGAGCGCGCGACTGGCGCATCATCCTGCCGGTCTTCCTCGTCTCGATCATCGCCTGCATCGACCGCGTCAATATCGCCTACGCAAAGCTCACGATGACAGCAGACCTGCCGTGGATCACGCCGGAAGTCTTCGGCATGGGTGCCGGCATCTTCTTCGTCGGCTACCTGATTTTCGAGATCCCGGGCTCGCTCGTCGCCTCGCACTTCTCCGCGACGAAGTGGATCGCGCGCATCATGTTCACCTGGGGCCTCGTCTGCGTCTTCATGGCCTTCATCTCGACCGAGTTCCAGTTCTTCCTCTGCCGCTTCCTCTTGGGCGCATCGGAGGCCAGCCTCTACCCGGTCATCTACTCCGTGCTCTTCCCGCGCTGGTTCACGGCCGGTGAGCGCGCCCGCGCCACGAGCCTCATGCTGACGTCGCTGCTGCTCTCGAACATCATCGGCGCGCCGATTGCCGGCGTGCTGCTCGAGAGTTCCTTCTTCGGCCTGCACGGCTGGCAGGAGCTCTTCATCCTCGAAGCCATCCCGGCCCTCGCCTTCGCTGTCTTCTTCTTCTTCTGCGTCAAGGACCGCCCGGACCAGGTCAGCTGGCTCACGGACGCCGAGAAAAAATACCTGACGGACAACTTCAACAAAGAGCAGGCTGCCATGCAGTCCCGCAAGAAATACACGGTTCTCGAAGCATTCCATGACCCGAAAGTCCTCAAGCTCTGCCTGATCTACTTCCTCTGGGTTGTTGGTTTCTGGGGCTTCTACTTCTGGATGCCGACCGTTCTCAAAGAACTCTCCGGTCTCTCGACCTCGCTGCTCGGCGGTGCCATCGCCATCCCGATGACGGCGGCCCTGCTCGTCCAGCTCGTCATCAGCAAGACGGCCACGATGACAGGCGATAAGGTCTGGCACGTAGCCTGCACACTCTTCGTCGGCGCTGTTGGCCTCGGCCTCTCGCCTTTTGCTCAGAGTCTGCCCGTCGCTCTCGCGCTCGTCTGCCTCTCCGCTATCGGCATCCACGCCGCCATGGGCGTCTGGTGGACCATCCCGACGACGTTCCTCACCGGCCCTGCTGCCGCCGGCTCCGTTGCCCTCATCAACTCCTGCGGCAACCTCGGCGGCTGGGTCGGCCCGAACATGATGGCCTGGGTCAAAGTCAATACGGGTTCCTTCGATGCCGGCTACTTCATCATGGGTGCCGCCATGCTCGTCTCCGGCCTGCTCGTCCTGACCATCCAGTACAAGCTCAACGGCCAGCGCAAAGACGTCTTCGCAGCCGATAAAGCCGCCGTCAGCGTCGAAGAAGCCGAAGCATGAGAACAATCAACTGAAAACACTGCTATAAAAAAGGTGATTGACCAACTGTGGTCAATCACCTTTTTATGTCATACAAACCTCAGAGCAACTTCACGCTGATCTTGACGACAACCTTGCGCACGGTCATGGGCTGGCCGGAGGCGCAGGCGGGACGATGGATGTCCTCGGGGAAGAATACGCTGAAGCAGCCGGGGCGCGCTTCGATGAAGCACTCGTTCTCCACCTTCTTGTAGAAGATCAGGTCGCGGTCGTCGAAGCGCTCCGCCACCTCATAGCTGCCTGTGTCCGGCGTGAAGCCAAGGCGCTCTCTGCCCGAGGCGAGGAACTGGACATCGGCGTACTTTTCATGGGCTTCGGGACGCTGCTCCTCTGCCGGCTTCGTCTCCGCGTCGAAGACCTGCGCGTAGATGTCATCGCCCTGGATTGCATAGCGGCCCGGCTCCATCTTCGTGAAGTCATGCGCCTTCAGGAAATCCAGTGCCTTCTCGACGGCCGTCGGCAGCATGACGCTCTGCTGTTTTGCATGGATGGAAGAAAAAATCATGATATGCCCTCCTCTGTGATCACAATCGCAGTCAATTGTGTGATGCCTTCTCGCCTATTGTATCACATGGAGCACAAATCCACATCAAAGAGATGCGGCAAACTCTCTGCCGAGGGCTTTGCACGCGGCGATGCCGTCGTCATCAGGGGCGTTCTCGATGGCCAGGCCGTCGCCTATGAGCTTGGCGCCCGCATTGCGCGTGCGCTCAGCCCAGGACTCCATCCAGGCGCCGCCGCCCCAGCCGTAGGAACCGAAGAGTGCGACAGGCACGCCCTGCAGATGGCTCTCGGCCTCTGCGAAGAAGGGCTCGAACGCCCCTTCCTCGAGGACTTCATCCCCCATGGCCGGGCAGCCGAACATCAGGCCATCGTATTCTTTGAGGCGCTCGACGCCGCCGAACGACTCGACCTCGAATACATCGACATCGGCACCGACATCCTTGGCGCCCTTCTCGATGGCCCTGGCCATCTCCAGCGTATTGCCCGTGCCGGTCCAGTAAATGATTGCAATCTTGCTCATTGAGAATCACCTTTCTTTCTATAAAAGTATATCTGCTTCTTCTGACTCAAACGGCTTTGACGAGATCCGGGAACGAACAGCCCTGCTCGAGGCGCGAGCAGAAGTCCTCCGTGCAGTGCGCATAGCGGTCGAACAGCGCCCGCGTCTCTCTTTCGTTCGCGTATACCTTCCAATACCCACTATAGCAGAAATCCTGCCCTTTGTGCGTGATAAAACCGACAACATCCGCAACAGGATAGCCAAGGAACAGGCCGATCTCATGCGGGAAGGATTTCTGGAGCTGCATGCGCAGGCGCAGATGCGCGAGGCATACATCGAGCCTTTCGTCACACGGATAGCCGTACGCCTGCAGCAAATCCCGTACCTCCGCCTGCTCCAGATGGCGGCGAAGGCATGCTGCCCGGTAGAAGAGCAGCAGCGTGTAAGCCTCTCCCTCCGCTACGCGGAAGACTTCGATTCCCTTGCAGGAAAAGCACGCCTTGTACGAGGCCAGCAGCCCTTCGAAATCATCAAAGCGGTCCCTGCGGAAGGAGAGCAGACTTGCGGGCCGCAGCCCGACGAGCAGCGGAGCGGCGTGGAAGCCCATGAGCTGTTCGAAACCCTCTCGTCCCAAAATGCATCACCTCTTGTTGAAAATCATTATCATCATTACTCTGCCTGTATTATATCGAAAATGTTTCTCAATTACAAGGCGGCCGATAAAATTTTTCTATTTCGCCTTTGTCCTCCTATGAGATAACCCCCTTTGATGCTATAATGGACAATAGCATAGCCAGGACTCGCAGCAGTCTGTAAGATTGTATTGACAACATTTCTTTCCTATGCTACTATCAAAACATATAAGATTAATATGATTAGGAGGTAACTCATTCTATGATACAGCTGTCTCATATCGAGAAGACGTACGACAGCCCCTCCGGTCCCGTCAAGGCGCTCAAGGGTATCGACCTGACGATCGAGCGCGGCGAGATCTTCGGTATCATCGGTCTCAGCGGCGCGGGCAAGTCCACGCTGATCCGCTGCATCAACATGCTCGAGCGCCCGACGGCCGGCAAGGTCATCGTCGACGGCCAGGACATGACGGCCATGAGCGAGAAAGAGCTGCGTAAGGCGCGCAAGAACATCGGCATGATCTTCCAGCACTTCAACCTGCTGAGCTCGGCTACTGTCTACGACAACATCGCATTCCCGCTGCGCCTCTCGCACACGCCGGAAGCAGAGATCAAGAAAAAGGTACTGCCGCTCTTGGAGCTCGTCGGCCTGGCCGACAAGGCGCACCAGTACCCCTCACAGCTCTCTGGCGGCCAGAAGCAGCGCGTCGGCATCGCCCGCGCACTCGCGAGCGAGCCGAAAGTCCTGCTCTGCGACGAGGCGACAAGCGCCCTCGACCCGCAGACGACGCGCTCGATCCTCGAGCTCATCCAGGACATCAACCGCAAGCTCTCGCTGACGGTCGTCGTCATCACGCACGAGATGCAGGTCATCAAGGACATCTGCGACAAGGTCGCCGTCATCGCGAACGGCGTCATCGCCGAGCAGGGCACCGTCCTCGAGGTCTTCACGAACCCGCAGAAGCCCATCACGAAGGACTTCATCAGCGTCCTGCTCTCGAACGAGCTGCCCGCGGCGTTCCGCGGCGGCGAAGTCTCGAAGACGCCGTTGCCCGGCGCCTATCTCTTGCTGCGCCTGACGTTCATCGGCGAATCGGCCGACGACCCCGTGCTGGCCGGCATGATCCGCAAGTTCCCGGAAATCGAGGTCACGATGCTCTTCGGCAACCTCGACCAGATCAAGTCGACGCCTTTTGGGCGCATGATCATCGGCATCACGGGCCCGGAGACAAGGATCCAGGAAGCGCTCCAGTACCTGCGCCAGCAAGATCTCAAAGAGGAGGTGATTGGCTATGTCCGCAGACATGATTCCACTTCTGACTAAGGCCCTCGGCGAGACGGTCTACATGGTCGTCGTCTCGATGGTCATCGCCACCATCATCGGCGTGCCGCTCGGCGTACTGCTTCACACGACGAGCAAGGGACAGATTCTCGAGTCACTGGCCGTCAACCGCATCGTCGGCGCCATCGTCAATGCCGTGCGCTCCATCCCGTTCATCATCCTGCTCGTCGCCATCATCCCGTTCACGCGCCTGCTCGTCGGCTCGGCCATCGGCACGACAGCTGCCATGGTACCGCTCGTCATCGCTGCAATCCCGTTCATCGGACGCCAGGTCGAGACGAGCCTCAAGGAAGTGCCGTTCGGCCTCGTCGAGGCTGCGCAGTCGATGGGCGCAACGCCGGCCCAGATTATCTGGAAGGTCCTGCTTCCGGAATCGATGTCCTCGATTGTCGCGCAGCTCACGACCGTCATCATCAGCCTCGTCGGCGAGTCGGCCATGGCCGGTGCCGTCGGCGGCGGCGGCCTCGGTGACCTCGCCATCCGCTACGGCTACCAGCGCTTCCGCCCGGAAATCATGCTGGCCACCGTCGTCATCCTCATCGTACTCGTTCAACTCGTCCAGTTCGTCGGCAACACGCTCGCCAAACGTCTGGACAAGAGATAAACAAAAGGGAGGAATCCACATGAAAAAAGTACTCGCACTCATCGCTGCGCTCGTCGTCGCAACGCTGGCTTTCGCCGGCTGCGGCGGCAGCCAGTCCTCTTCTTCATCCTCGTCGAACGCAGCTCAGACGAGCGGCACGAAGACGCTCAAGGTAGGTGCTACGGCTGTGCCGCACGCCGAGATCCTCGAGGCAGCCAAGCCGCTGCTCGAGAAAGAAGGCATCAAACTCGACATCGTCGAATTCAACGACTACGTCCAGCCGAACCTCGCCCTCAACGACAAGGAACTCGATGCCAACTTCTACCAGCATGACCCGTACCTCCAGAACTTCATGGAAGAGCACAAGGAAGTCAAGCTCGTCAGCGCCGGCGGCGTCCACATCGAACCGATGGGCATCTACTCCAAGAAGGTCAAAGACCTCAAGGATCTCAAAGACGGCGCTACAATCTCCATCCCGAACGACCCGACCAATGGCGGCCGCGCCCTGCTCCTTCTCGAGAAAGCTGGCCTGCTGAAGCTCAAGGACGGCGTCAAGGAGAAAGCAACGCTGCAGGACATCGCCGAGAACACGAAGAACTTCAAGTTCCAGGAAGTCGAAGCCGCACAGGTTCCGCGCACGCTCGATGATGTCGATGCCGCCATCATCAACTCCAACTTCGCCATGCAGGTCCAGCTCGACCCGACGAAGGATTCGCTCTTCATCGAGGACAGCACGAGCCCGTACGTCAACATTGTCGCCGTACGCCAGGGCGATGAGAACCGCCCTGAGATCCAGGCTCTCATGAAAGTCCTGCACAGCCAGGAAATCAAAGATTTCATCAACAACAAGTATAAAGGCGCTGTCGTCCCGGCTTTCTGAGCCGATGACGCGCATAAAAATACGCCAGACCTCAATGAGGCTGGCGTATTTTTGTGCAGTCGTATCCTGTCGTTTATTTCTTGGGGATGACCGACCAATTGTGGTCGCAGGTCGGAGTGATGGTGCCCTTGTCCTTGACGTACTGGATCATCAGCGCGCGCATCTGGCCGTCATCGCCGTACTTGCGCATGGAGTCGAAGACGACCTCAGGCTTCCGGCCATCCGTGTAGCCCATGGCCGCCATATAGCCGCTGCCGCCGTTCATGCGGTAATCGTTGATGGCCATCGTGAAGGTGTCCGTGTCCTTGACGTCCTTGCCCTGGTACTGGAGCTTCGTGATGCGGTGGCCGACGGGCTGATTCATGTCGATCGTGTAGTCGACACCCTGGATCATGTCGTAATTGTAATCCGGCGTCGTGCCGTAGAATGAAGCCGCATGCTCCATGTACTTGCGCAGCTCTGCCCCATTGATGCGGATGCCGTAGAGGTAATTCTCATAGATGTAGAGGCCCGACATTTCCTGCAAAGTGATCGCGCCCTTGTCGATGTTCTGGCTCGTGTTGAACGCTGCCGACGCCGAGAGCTGCGTGCCTGCGTAGTGGCGCTGCACCTCATTGACGAGATCGACGATGGCCGAATCCTGATGATTCGACTCCGCGCCGGAGAATTCGTCTGACGCCTGGCCGATGACGGTCTGGAGGTGCTGAAGCGTCTTCTCGTGCCATGGCTTGACCTTCGTGGCAATGGCCGGGTCGTCCGGAACGCCCTTGACCGACACAGCTTCTGTCGTGACCTTTTCCACCTTCCACTTGCCGTCGACCTTGTGCAGAGTCAGCTTGCTCTTGCCGACGAATTTGCCGTCCTTGCCCGACTCGACGACAGGAACGCCGTTGACGACGGAATCCGGATAGACCGTGCCGTCCGGGCCCTTGATGCCGGACTTATTGTCGATGACGACATGGTTGTGAGCGCAGATGAGCAGGTCGAGCTCTGGGCATGCCTCCGCGATTGCAATGACCTGGTTCTCAGAAGCGTTGCGGTCGCCGCGCGGGACGCCGGAGTGCGTGACGCCGATGATGATGTCCGCGCCCTTTTCCTTGAGCTCTTTGACGTACTTCTGCATGACGGGCACCTGACTCTCAAAGTGGAGGCCCGCAAAGTGCGATGGATCCTCGAAGTTCGGGATAGCCGGCGTGTCCGTGCCGACGATGCCGACCTTGACCTTCTCACCGTCAATCTTGACCGTCTTGATGATGTACGGGCGCACGGCGCTCCAGGTCTTGCCCGTCTTATCGTCGATGACATTGGCGCCAAGCACGTTCTTGTTCTTGCCGATGGCCTTCTTGAGGTAGTCGAGGCCGAAGTTGAACTCATGGTTGCCGAGCTCGATGGCATCGTAGCCGATCTGGTTGAACGCGACAAACATCGGATGCTGGCCGGCCTTCCACTCATTTGGATGCTGGACCATGTAGGTATCGAGCGGCGTGCCCTGCAGGATATCACCGCCGTCGATGCAGAGGATGGCGTCATCCTTGCCCTTCTGCGCGCGTGCCTCATTGATGATCGTGCTGATCTTCGCCAGGCCGACATCCGCCGGCTTCGCCGTGAAGTAATTCCAGCCGACGACACTGCCGTGCACATCCGACGTCGAGAAGACCGTCAGATCACCGGCAAAAGCCGTGCCGGCCGAGAGTGCCGCCGTCAGTGCCGCGAGTACCATGACTTTCAGAGAGCGTTTTGTCTTCATTTACTTTACCTGTCCTTTCTGCTGAAGGTCCCGTTCATTGAGAGAGGCAATGTTCGTGTACTTGCCATCTGCTGCGTTGTGCAGGGAAATCCTTCCTTCCTTCAGGAGCTCCTCTGCCTTCTTGTAATCAGCCGAGTCCCTGTCAAAACCCGTCACATGCCAGTCATCAACAGGCTCGACCTCGACCTTGCCCTTCTTCACTTCACGGATGTAGCGCGCCGTCATGTTGCGGATCGTGCCCTCTGTCTCGCCAAATGCTTCCAGCGACGACCAGACCTGCGGGAACTCGCGCCCTTCGAGCGCGCCACCTTTCGCGACGAGCTGATTCATGCGGTAGGCATTCATGCCGAGCTTGAGGACGTCGCCGTCCTCGACGGCCCTGCCTGTCTTCTTGAGCCGCAGGTCCGTGATGCGCGAACCTGCCGGCTTTGTCAGGTCAATCGTGTACGTGACACCGCCGAACATGTCGTTCGTGCTGTACTTCGAAGCGCGACGCACGGGGTTGTAGCTCGGCGCGATGTCGCCCGGCTGCTTCTGGTTGAAGTAGGCAGCGGCCCATTCCATGTAATCCCTGAGGTCTTTGCCCGTCACCTGATATACGGTCGTCTCGCCGCCCGTATACTGGTAGTTGAAGGCGATGTCCTTGCGGCGGATGGGGCCGACGAGCTGCTGGGCATTGTCGCGGCTGATGATCAGCGACGTCACATCTGCGCCGCTGTAGTAGAGCTGAACTTCCTGCAGGAAATGCGTCAGCGGCGTGTCGCCGATCTGCACCTCGCTGATGCCCGGCATCGAATCCGGCGGAACCATATTCATGCCGACCGCCTCGCCGATGACTTCATTGGCTGCCTGGCGGGCCTGTTCGTGATACGGTGCGAGCTTCCGGACGAGCGACGCGTCGTCTGCGTACGTTGCCATCGGGATGGTCCTGGCCTTCTTGTCCGTCAGCACATAGCGACCATCCTTCTGCTGAAACGTCAGGTCGATGCGCGTCAGCGCGCGGCCGTATTTATACGGCTCCGAGATCAGGACGCCGTTTACCGTCTTGCTGCTGACATCCTGGTGCATGTGACCGGCAACAACGGCCGCCAGTTCCGGGCAGGCATTCGCAAGATCCGTCATGCCCGTGTTGGGACGCTCGTTCTCGTTCATCACGCCCATGTGCATGACGCCGATGATGACATCAGCCTTCCCCTTCAGCTCCCGGATGGCCTGCTTCGTCTCTGCGACAGGATCCTTGACGACAACGCCCTTGAGGTGGTCGGAGTCCTTCTCGAACTCCGCAATCATCGGCGTGTCCATGCCGATAATGCCGATGCGCACGCCACCCTTCGTGATGACCTTCACGGCCGGCATGAAGCGGCGCCCATCCTCCCAGTAGACATTTCCGCAGAGGACCTGCCCCTTGAACTGGCGAGCCACATGACGCAGCACATCGAGTCCGAAATTGAATTCGTGGTTGCCCATCTCCCAGATGTCATAGCCCATCGCATTCATGGCGACTACCATGGGCTGATGCTTCGCCGTGTTGAACTGCTCCACGCTGTTGTCCTGAATGGCATCGCCGGCATCGACGAGGATGACATTCGGGTTTTCCTGCCGGATTTCCCGGATGGCAGTGCTGAGCTGCGTCAGGCTGCCCGAGCGGTCTTCCGTGTCCGTCGAATAATCCCACGGCATGAAGCGTCCGTGAACATCCGAAGTCCCGAGGACCGTGACCGATACAGTGTCGGCAGACGGCGCGGCTGCAAAGGCCACAGCCGTCGTAAAAGAAAGCGACAGAGCTGCTGCCAGGCAGCCCAGCAGGCAGCGCCTGCCCTTGTGCTTGAAGTCCATGATTCCTCCTGTTCTTCTCATCTCGTCATTCTAGAAAAGGCGGCTGTCAGAAGCAGCCGCCTTTCCTGTATCGTCCGTATCCCGCTTGCTTAGAACTGCCACTCGACACGGCCGAAGAGCTCTTTGTAGTTCTCGTTGCCGATCAGCGTCTTGCCCTGTGCATACTGGAGCCACGTGTAGGTGTGCGGCATGATGTTCATGAGGAAGCTCAGCGCGATGCCCTTCGTGCCGGCATCACTCGTGTACGTCGGCGTCGGACCTACATTCTGGCCGATGTTGCGGTAAGCAATCGATGCGCCCCACTGACCGGCGTTCGTCGCGTTGAAGTTCTCGAATTCCTTGTAGCCGATGACAGCGCTCCAGGACGTATTGTAGTCATCGGCGCTGAAGTTGTGGCCGTAATTGCCCTGCAGGGCGATGTTCTTCGAGAAGTGGTACGTGCCCTTGGCCGTCCAGGTGTTCATGTCGTCGTTGTCGGTGCCATAGCCGAGCATCTTCGTGAAGACATTGCTGTCGAGGTGATGGTAAGCCGTACCGTAGTTGAGCTTGCCAGCCCAGCCCGTGAAGCCGATGGCCTGATAGTTGGCCGTCGCATCTGCACCGCCATTCTTGTTGACACCGTACAGGTAGTACTGGTTGCCGCTGTTGAGGTTGAAGCGGCCGGCATTGACCGTCGTCGTGAAAGCCTTCTTGCCGAACTGGACCTGTGCACCGGAGAACTGCGTATCGAACATGATATCCATGTCGATGCCGACCGGCATGCGGCCAAAGCGGTACGTCGTATCGCCGTAGTTGCCTTCTGCCCAGAGGCGCTTGAGACCAAGGCTGCCAGCCGTATCCTTCGTCAGGTCTCCGTACGCATCGAGACGCGCTCTGACCTTCCAGTGGTCGTTGACTTCTGCCTTCGGCTCCAGGCGGAACGTGTAGCCGTTCGAGTTATCGCGCGTCTTCACATCGTCAAGCTTGCTGGTCTTCTTGCCATTGATATAGATGTCTACCGGCGCCTTATCGTAACGGACACTGCCGTAATCATAGCGCAGCATGCCGTGCCACTGCACGTTATCGGCGTTCTTCTCCAGCTTGGCCACGCGCACGCCGAGGTTCGCAAGCTCATCGGAGAACTCAGCAGCGAGCTTCTCGATCAAGGCCTTGTCGGAAGTCGAGACATCCTTCTTGGCCATGGCCTTGGCAACCATCTGCGCCATCTCGTAGCGCGTGATCTTCTGGCTGCCCTTGAACGTCGCGTCGCCGTAGCCTTCGATGACGCCGTCATTGGCCAGTGTCGTCACGGCATCGTAGGCCCAGTGGTCAGCGGGCACATCCGAAAACGGGTTTGCTGCGGCGAATGTGGTGCTGGCCGCGCCGATGACCATAGCCGTCGTCAGCGCCGTTGCGATGGTTTTTTTCATATTACCTGACTCCATTCTCTCTTGAACTCCTGTATCAGAAAACAATTCGGACATGTATCTCGTTACACCTCTATTTAAAGTTTTCTGACTTTTCTCTAAGACATTTTCATTATACCGTAAAGAGGGGCGGATAAAAAGGCCGTATGACTTCTATAGTACATATGACGGGACTATTTTTTCGTATTTTTTTCAGATTCATCGCGATTTCACTGGGTACGGCGTGAAAAAAAGAAGTCCCAAACGAGTGGGACTTCTTTTTCCAGAACAAGGTATTCGCTGTCGTGATGATCAGCGGATGGTAATGCGGCCCTGCGGTGCCTTGTAGTCGGCGCTGACTGTGCCGCCGAGTTCTTTGAGGTAGTTGCGGACGGCGTCGGTGTCGAGGTAGTCGACATCGTGGATGGTGACTTTAGCGGGGTCCTGCATGGAGTAGTAGGAGTCGCCGCCGGAGGTCAGGAAGTCGGGGACGGCGATGTTGTAGGTCGCCTCCGGGTCGAACGGCTTGCCGCCGACGCTCGCGATCGTGACGCGCGAGCCGGGGGCTGCCGGACGGTAATAGACGGAATGCGGGTAAAGCTCGCCTTTTGCGAACGGCGTTTTCGTGTCGACCGTGTAGACGATTCCTGCAACCTGCGGGAAAGCGCCGAGCGCTGTCGGCGTCGTGCACGTCGCCGCCTCGAGGATCTCGAGCAGCGCCGAGCCCTTCATGGTGACGTACTGCAGGTAGTTGTGGTACGGCAGGACGCGCAGCAGGTCGGCCTCCGTGATTGTGCCGGCCTTGATGCCCGCGCGGATGCTGCCGCCGTTCATCAGGGCGCCGTCAATCGTGACGCGGTCGAGCACCGCAGCCTGACGGACCTGCCAGAGGTAAGCATCAGCGAGGAAGTCGCCGAGGTTCGTCTCCTCCGTGCGCACGCCCGGGTCGCGACTGCCGTTGAGCTCAAACGGCGTCATGCCGACTTTTGTCGCGAGTCTCTTGTCGATGGCGGCCTGCGCCTTATCGACGATTGCCTTGACCTTGGCATCCTCTTTGTTGAACTGGCCATAGGCATGGAGCTCTTCCTGCCACTTGCCGTCTTCATAGCGGACAACGCCGATGTTCGCGAGGTGCGAACCCGTCTCGGTCAGCAGACTGCCGTCAATGTAGAGATTCTTGACCGTGTGATCGTGGCCGTCGATGAAGACGTCGATGCCCTTGACGTTCGCGAGAACGTCGTTTGAGCGGTCGCCGACGGCATCCGGCTCGCTGCCAAGATGGCCGATGGCGACGATGAGGTCACAGTGCGCGGCCTTGAGCGCCGCGACTTCCTTCTGGGCTGCTGCGTACATTTCCTCTTTCGAGAGGAAGGTCAGGCCGCGCGTGCTCTTCGGGTTCGACGTCGTGATGGTCGACGGCGTCGTCAGGCCGAAGACGCCGATCTTGAGATCACCTTTGCGGATGATGGCGTGCGTCTTGCCCGTGAACGGCTTGCCCGTCGCCTCGACGATGATGTTGGCCGACACGATCGGGAACTTCGCCTGCTTGATGCGCTCCGTGGTCACATCCGAGCCGTAGTCGAACTCATGATTGCCCAGCGTCATGGCATCGTAGCCCACGGCATTCATGAAGTCAATGGCCGTCTTGCCCTTGCTGAAGTTGACGAGATTGTTGTCCTGGATCGCATCGCCGGCGTCGACGAGCAGGACCTTGTAGCCCTTGGCCTCGTAGTCTTCTTTGAGCGCCGCGACCGTCGCCATGCCGTTGACACCATCGGCACGCTGGTCATAGCCATGCGTGTCATTCGTGTGCATGATGACGAGATGCGAGAAATCCGCCGCAAACGCTGTGCCCCAGAGACAGGCAAAGACGAGTGCCAGCACTGCCAGTATCTTTTTCATAAATTCTCCTTTCGGCAAAATAATACTAAAACAATACTCTTACATCCATTGTACCGAACGAAAATTCTGACGTCAAATAGTAAATGATATACAGACAAAAAAGACCCGCAACAGCGGGGAACTGTTGCGGGTCAAAAAGGGAAATTTAAGAGAAATGAGGGATGTTATGGATGCTCGTGTCAGTCTTCTACGAGCATCATCCCCTGGTTCTCACCAAGGGCCAGTGTCAGCTGACCGCCATTTGCCGTAGCTTTGGTGCCGGTCAACTCATCGGTGAAGGTTGTACCATCTGCGGCGGAGACGGGCAGAGTGACCTGCTGTGCTTTGCCGCGGTTCAAGGCGACGATACCGAGTTTGCCGGAGTCGGCCTTGCGGCTGAAGGCGTAGATGTCGCCCTCTGCCTTGAGCGTATTGACATCACCGCGCGCGAAGATATCCTTGTGCGCGTTGCGGACACCGATGACTTTCTTGTAGTGGGCAATGAGGTCTTTGTCCTCCTTGCCCCACGGATAGGTGCGGCGGCAATCCGGGTCGCCGCTGCCGTACTGACCGGCTTCATCGCCGTAGTAGATGGTCGGCATGCCCGGATAGCCCATGAGGAAGGTCGCCGCGAGTTTGAGACGCGCCTTGCCGAGGTTGTAGTCGAAGTCCTTCTTCGTCGGCTGTGCGACACTGTCGGAGCCGCCGCCGAACTTGTAGATGGCGCGGACCGTGTCGTGGCTGTCGACGATGTTCATGAGGTCGTAGAAGGCCTCCTTCGGGTAGTTCTGGCGCAGGACCGTCAGCTCGTAGTCGGCCGCCTTGGCGTCGCCCTTGTTGAGGAAGAGGTCGCCGAGCGCGAACGAGAGCTTGTAGTTCATGACAGAATCGAACGTGTCGCCCGTGAAGAACTGCGAGCCATCCTGCCAGATCTCACCCAAGAGCAGCGGCTCAGAGCCGTCCTTCGTCTTGATGGACTTGACTTCCTTGCGGACGTTGGCCCAGAATCCCGGCGGCACCTCCTTGGCGACGTCGAGGCGCCAGCCGTCGAGGCCCTCGTCGAACCACTTCATGATGACGCCCTTGTCCTTGCCATTGCCGTAGAGCAGGTAGTCACCGAGGTCCGACTTCACTGTGCCCTGCTCCGAGCCCGGATAATCGGCATCCTTGAACGGCACGAGGCTGTCGTAGCCCTGCCAGTCGTGGTAGGCGTACTTCTTGCCCATCATGTCCTGTGTCTTCTCGTTGCGGATGTCGAACCAGTTCTCCCAATGCCACGGGCTGAATACCTGGCCTTCGGCCTCGAGTTCTTTCTTGGCCTCGACCTTGGCCGCCGCCTCCGTCATGTGCTTGTCGTTCATGAGGTCGTAGATGCGGCTCCAGTACTCGTAGGCACCGACTGTCTTGTACTTGCCGTAGCGGTCGAAGTAGATGGAATCATCGCCGATGTGGTTGTAGACACCGTCCATGATCAGGTGCATGCCGCGCTTCTGCATCTCCGCTGAGAGCTTCTCGAGATCCTTGAAGTTGCCGAGGAACGGGTCGATTGTGCCGTAGTCGACGGCATCGTAGCGGTGATTCGAGCTGGCATCGTAGATCGGGTTGACGTAGATAGCCGTCACACCAAGGCCCTTGAGGTAGTCGAGCTTCTTCGTGATGCCGGCGATATCGCCGCCGAAGAAGTCGTTGCACTCCCACTTGTCGCCGTCAGCAGCCGGCGTCTTGCTGTAGTTAGCCGGCAGGTCGCTCCATTTGCGGTGCTGCACCGGCTGGAAGCCGCGCGCATTCGCACGCGCGTTGTCGTTGCTCTTGTCGCCGTTGAAGAAGCGGTCCGGGAAGATCTGGTAGCAGACGGCGTCCTTCGCCCAGTCCGGCGTCTTGTAGTCCTTGCTGTAGACCGTGAGCTGGTACGGCTTGACGCCGCGCAGCTTGAGCTCGCCCGTGCTGCCGGGCTTCGCATCGTCGCCGTACTCCTTCGTGTCGTTGAGCACGAACTTGTAGCCGTAGAGGCCGTACGACGTCGGCGTGAACGAGGCCGTCCAGATGTCCTGGTCGCCAGAGGTCGAGGCTTTCGTCATCGGATACGAAGTGACCGTGCCGGCCGTGTAGTCCGGATTGTACTCATCGCCGCCATTGGCCGTAATCTTGGCCTTGTAGACGACGAGCTTCGCGCTCGTGACATCGCCCTTGCCCGTGGCGAGCGAGAGCTTTACAGGCGTGCCCTCCTTGACGGCTTCAAACGGCACGCGGTAATCCGTACTCCAGCTGTCGTGGTAGACCTTGTCCTCGCGGATGCGGCCATCGTCGGCGATCAGGCGCTTTGCCTTGCTGTCGTAGTAGAACGTGACATCGCCATCCTTGGCGACATTGACCTGCTGCGTCAGCGCATCCTCGCCCGGCATCTTGACCGTGACCGTGTAGTCGCCCTTCTGGAGCGGGATGGTCTTCTGGAAGAGATTGTCGAGCATCTGGTCGCGCATCAGCGGGTCATCGACCGCGCCAAAGCTGCCCGAGAGCACCGGCAGGTCTTTATCCGCGCGGAATGTGTAGCTCGTGCTGTCCGCGATGTGGTGCGACTTGTCGTTGTAGTAGAACGTGACCTCCTGCGCCTTCGGCAGCGTCAGCTGCACATTGGCGCCGTCGAAGTTGCCGCCGAGCCCGTAGTTCTCGGCCCAGCTGCCGTTGACGGAAATCTTGTAGTAATACGTGCCGGCAGGCAGCTTTATCTTGTAAGAATAGAAATCATGGCCGATGGCCTTCATGCGCGTCGTCGTGTCCGACGGATCCCAGTCCTTCGCCGCGCCAGCCTTCGACTGCACCGTGCCCGTCAGCACGATGCTGCGTCCCTCGGCAGCGAGAGCTTTCTCCTCAGCGTCCTTGCCCGCGTAATCGTACGTCACGGCATGCGTCGCATCGTCGTAGGTGAATGTGACATCGTGGTCCTTGAGCAGGCGCAGCGCGATGTTCTTGCCATTCGCCTCACCGTTCGCGCCGTAGTTGACATCCCACGAGCCGCCCACGGCGATCTTGAAGTCGTAGTTGCCCTTCGGCAGATGGCCCGTGAAGACATGATGGCCAGCGCCGTCCGACTTCATGATGGTCTTGCCATCGGCAGGATCCCACTCCTTGGCCGCACCAAGCTCATCCTGCAAGGAGCCTACCAAAACAACGTCAGTCGGCTGTACGGAGCCAGGTCGGGCTGCTTCAGCAGTAGTTGCTGCCTTTTCCTCCGCAGATCCCTGTCCAGCATACGATACCGTCGTCTTGTGAGTAGCGGAATCGTACGTGAAGGTCACCTCCGTGTCCTTCGTGAGCTTCAGCTTCATATTGGCACCATCGGCCGCGCCGTCAGCACCGTAATTCGTATCCCACGTGCCACCGATGGCAATCTTATACTCGTAATTGCCCTTCGGCAGTTTGCCCGTATACTGGTACTTGCCGTTTCCGGCATCCTTCATGATCGTCGTATCGTCTCCCGGTGCCCAGTCTGCACCAGCACCGAGCTTCGACTGAACCGTGCCGACGAGAACAACATCTGAAGGGCCTACCGCCGCCGCAGCTTCAGCAACCGAAGCCGTGATGCAGGTTGGCATGACGTCTGCCGGCATGACGAACGGACTGCCGAGCAGGCTAAAGGCCAACGACATGCCAATGGCACGTTTCAACGCTTTCTTATGACTCATTACGAATGCCCCTTTCACAAAAGGAATAAAATCGGGACCTCACTGCTGAGGGCAACGACTCGTCTATCACCTTAGTGGTAACCACAAAGCCCATGTCAGGTGCGAGGTTGCCCCCACTGTGAAATCCCGATACTGTCAGAAAATCATTTGCGTATCAAGCGGAGAGCACTTCATCAGAAGTGGAAGTCGAGCCAGCTGCGCAGGATGTGACGCGTGTAGGCACCACCAGCCCAGTTAGCATCACTATTTTCGGTGAGATGCGGAGCCCACATCGTCTCCCACTCGCAGTTCTGCCACGGAACCATCTTGAAGCCGTAGAACCAGCCCTTGACGCCATTGACAAAGGTCGGTTCACGCGTAGCCCACTCATCATCATGTCCGAGATCCGAAACGGCACCGATATCCATCCACTTTGCATAGGCCCCCCAAGAACCAACTTTGTTGAGATCCGTGCCACGATAATCAAAGCGGACAGCCCACGTGCGATCTGCATGCGGTTTCAGCCAATTCAGGTCCTCTAACAGGGCATCAGATTTCAGATAAGAACCCGTGACCGAGAAATCTTTGAAAAGTTTCGCCTTCAAATCAACACCATAGAAGTTCTTAGCCCCCGTGTAATAACCATCTGCCGAGTTCCCCGTATCCGATGTATGATCGACGACACGAGAGTAAGCGATGTTTGCATCGAGGTATTTACCGATTGGGCCCCAGAAATCCAACGAACCAACAATCGGTGCGCGATGCGTGTTAATCTTGACAGAAGAAGTATCCCAGCCCTTATGCGAACCATCTTCATTAAACGTTTCTTTGATCTGGTCCGTACCCGAGACAGTCGTCCAGTCAGCAGACGGTTTCCAGTACTGAGCACTCATCCACCAACCGTGACCACCTTCAATCGGATGGTACGTGGCGATACCGTCGACCTGACCACCAAGCATGAGGTTCTGCATACCAATACCGTTCCACTTGCGGCCAATGTTCGTATACCAGTTGTGGTTCTTGCCGAGCTGGAGTTCTACCCAGATATTCGAGATGGAACCATTGTGGTTATCATCGCCGAGCAAACTATCCTTATCGATACCAGAAATAACATTTGTCGTCTCAAGGAAATCAGTCGTACCATCTTTACGGGTCAACTTGAGCATCTTAGGAATCTTGCTGTTCGCGTATTCACTGTCGCGATAATGCGCGTTTTTCTCAACCGTAAAGCGTGCCGTTGCATGATCGTTGACCTTCATGGAACCCTCGAGATCCATGTAGAAGCGATTATTATAGGTGCCATTATGACCATCTTTCACCAAGCCATTGTCATCGCCAACCTGTACACGCGTCATGCCCCAGACCTTGAATTTATCCGTCTTGTTCTTGAGGTCATTGATGTCATTCGTATTCTTATTGACCTGATTTTTCAGCGTGCCCAGTTCATTGGCATACTCAGCGGAGAGTTTGTCGAGTACGGCCTTGTCGCCAAAGCTGATGTCGTTCTTCTGCATTGCCTTTGCGACGATTGCTGCCATCTCATAACGCGTCATGGCACGACTGCCCTGGAAGGTACTATCCCCCATACCTTCGATGACGCCCTCTTTGGCGAGGTAATCGAGTGCCTGATAGGACCAATGATCCTTCGGGACATCTGTGAAACTGTCCGCCGTAGCAGCAAATGCCGTACTGGACATGCCGACCGTCAGACCGGCAAGGATAGCAAGTGCCTTCGTGTTGATCTTCATGTGATAGACTTCCTTTCCCTTTTAAGATAAATGGGTAATTGGGATTTTATAAGAATGAGATTCCCTTATCTATCCTTGTTCCGATATGAAAATCTCATCATATAAACTTTTCTGATATCTCCCGGTAAAAAGCAGGCGATAACGGTTCTGTGTGTGATAGAGGACAGAACCGTTACACACCCAAAGGGGGAATTCCTGCGAACATGTCACAGGTCAAAAGAAATATATGTACACGCAAATACATGCGCGCGGGGGCTGATTAAAGATTGGCGAGCAGCATCGCACCGACGCTGTCGTAGGCGCAGCGGGCCTTGGCCTTGATGGCATCGCGTGCCGTCGTGACCGTGTAGCCGTGGAAGGCCTCGATCATCGGCAGGTCGTTGACCTCGTCGCCGATGGCGAAAATTTCGGCACCGGTCCATCCCATCAGAGAGAGTGTGTGATCGATGGCCTGTTCTTTGCTGATCTCCTTCGGCGTGATGTCGACGGCGCAGCGGTTCGGATAGGCGTGAACCACATCACCGAATCTGGCATTGACTTCTTCGCTTGCAGCGAGGGCGTCTTCGGGGTTCGTGAACCCGAGCGCAAACTGGTGGATGGTCTGCGGCAGATGGCCGACTTCGCTCTCCTCGATGTTGACAATCGGGAAGTTCCACTGCTTCGCCTCGCGGATGACCCAGGTACCTTCCGACGCATGGCAGAGGTAGGTGCGGTCCGCGGCGGACAGGGCAAAATGGAAGGACTTGCGCACGAGCGGCAGATGCGTCAGCGCGGCCAGCATCTCCGGAGCGATCTCTGCTTCCCAGAGCACCGTGCCGTCGGCTGCACAGATGATGCCGCCGTTATTGCAGGCGAGATAATCGTAGCCGACACCATAGTGCTGGAGCTGCGGCACGAGCATGCCGTGGTCGCGTCCCGAGACAACGCCGAACTTATGCCCGGCTTCACGCCATTTCTTAATTGCCTCGGCATCGCTCTTGGCGATCCTGTCCTCGCGGAACAGGGTTCCATCGTAATCACTAGCGGCTACTTTCATCATCGTTCCTCCTCATTTGACATAGACGACGGCTTCCGCCGGTCTAAGAGTTCCCTTCTTGGCATTCTCGTAGTTGCCGATCAGGATGTCGGCATCCTCAAGGACGCTGCTATCGTATGTAACAGTATCATTCGTGAAATTGACGACCGTGTACGCCGCATGCTCCCCAAGCACGCGTTTGAATGCGTAGACGTGCTCATCCTCGTGCAGCAACTCTTCATAGGAGCCCTGCAGCAGGATCTCAGAGGCTTTGCCCTCCGTGCGCTCACGGTTCATCTGGCGGTAGTAGCTCAGCACGGATGTGCCGTCCTCGCTCTCCGCCTCGACACAGCAGTCCATGAAGTCCTTGTGGACAGGCAGCCACGGCTTGCCGGTCGTGAAGCCTGCGTTCGTGTCGCGCGTCCACTGCATCGGCGTGCGCGCGTTGTCGCGGCTCTGGAACTGCACAGCCTTGAGTGCTTCTTCTGGCGAGAGGCCCTCTTTGAGGGCGTATTCATACTGGCCATGCGTCGAGATATCGTTGTAGTCCTCGATCTTCGGGAAGGCCGTATTCGTCATGCCGATCTCTTCGCCTTCGTAGACGAAAGGCGTGCCGCGCAGCGTGAAGAGCACGGTCGCCAGCGCCTTGGCTGCCACCTTCGGGTCGGTGCCCTCTGGGAAGTAGCGGTGCATCGCGCGGTTCTGGTCGTGGTTCTCGAAGAAGATCGGATACCAGCCCTCTTTTGCCGTCGCAGCCTGGCTGGCTGACAGGGCATCCTTGAGCTGGCCGAGCTTCCAGGCGAAGCGCTTGCACCAGATCTCGCCCTCCGGGTAGGAGAGCTCGAGGTGGCTGAACTCGAAGAGCATCGAGAAGACACCGTCCTTGCCGACCCACTGCGGCAGTTCCTCCGGGCTGACGCCGTTGGCCTCGCCGACCGTGAAGATGTCGTGACCGTCGAAGACGTTGCGGCGGAACTCGTGCAGGAAGTCGAGGATGCCCGGCGTGTTGGCCGTCATCTCGTGGATGCCGGAGAGGCCGTCAGCACCGTCGACCGGGCCGTCCTTGAACGCCGGCTTCTTGATGTAGACGATGGCATCGATGCGGAAGCCGCCGACGCCCTTGTCGAGCCAGAAGTTCGCGGCGTCAAAGAGGGCCTGGCGCACCTCTGGGTTCTCCCAGTTGAGGTCCGGCTGCGCCTCGGCAAACGTGTGCAGGTAGTACTGCTGGCGCTCCTCGCACCACGTCCAGGCCGAGCCGCCGAAGATGGCTCTCCAGTTCGTCGGAGCCGAGCCGTCCGGCTTGGCGTCGCGCCAGATGTACCAGTCGGCCTTGGGATTCGTGCGGTCCTTCTTCGACTCGAGGAACCACGGGTGCTGGTCGGAGCTGTGGTTGAATACGAGGTCCATGACGATGCGGATGTCGCGCTTCTTCGCCTCAGCGATGAGCTCTTCCATGTCCTCCATCGTGCCGTACGACGGGTCGATCCCGCAGTAATCGGAAATATCATATCCATTGTCGACCATCGGCGATGGGTAGACCGGCGTGAGCCAGATGGCTCCCGTGCCGAGGGACTTCAGGTAGTCGAGATGGCTCGTGACACCTGGGATGTCACCCACGCCCGTCCCGGTCGTATCCTGGAAACTCTTCGGATAGATCTGATAGACGATGGATTTCTGCCACCATTTCAATTCATTCATGTATATGCTCCTTTCTTCTGAGGATCTCCGAGAAATAAGAAAGAGGAGTGTGGAGCACTCCACACTCCACTCTCATTTCTTATCGATGGGACATCAGAAGGAGATGATCGGGGTTTCGTTTACTTTGACGTCTCCGTCTGCAGCTTTCTTCATCTGCGGATAGTCACCGCTGTTCGTGACAGCGAGGATGATCGTATCCTTGTAGCCCGCAGCCTTGATGGCATCGCGGCTGAAGCCGATGAGCTCGTCGCCGGCCTTGACTTTCGCGCCCGTCTTCGTCAGGCAGCGGAAGCCCTTGCCGCCCATCTTGACCGTATCGAGGCCGATGTGGATGAGGATCTCGGCGCCGTTCGTCAGGCGCAGGCCGATGGCGTGATAGGAACCTTCCATGATCATGGTGACTTCGCCGTCAGCCGGAGCTACGACCATTTCCGTCGTCGGCTCGATGGCAACGCCGTCGCCCATCATCTTCTGGGAGAATACATCGTCCGGGACTTCCGTCATGTCGATGAGCTTGCCGGAAGCAAATGCCTTGAGTTTCATCGAGAGGTCCGTCTTGACAGGCTCGCTCGGATCAGCTGCTGCCTTTGCCTCGACGGCTACGTCAGCGAGGTCGCCCTTGAGCAAGGCATCGAAGTAGCTGCGGACATTCGGTACGGAGAGGCCGACGATGACCTGGATGGCATGGCCGTTCTTGACGAGGCCGAATGCGCCAGCCTTCGTGAACTTGCCTGCCGATGCAACTTTATCCGGATCAGCGACCGTGACACGCAGGCGCGTTGCACAGTTCGTGACTTCCTTGATGTTGGACGGACCGCCGAGGTTGTCGAGGAAGACCTGAGCCTTCAGAGCTTCCGGGTTGTTGGCGAGGCCCTTCTTCTCCATCTCTTTCTTGGCCTTGTACTCGGCTTTCGAGAAGAGCTTGTCCTCTTCGTCGTCGTCCGTGCGGCCCGGCGTCTTGTAGTCGTTCTTGAGGATGAGGTAACGGAATACGAAGAAGTAGATTGCGGTGAAGCAGAGGCCTACGATGATCTGCATGATGTAGGTGCCTGCATGATACTTGAACAGCGGGATCCAGTTCTGGACGAAGCAGTCGATGAGGCCGCCGCCGAAGTTACCGGAAAGGCCGAAAAAGTAAAGCGTTGCGGAAAGCGTTGCCGCGAGGACAGCATGCACAGCGTAGAGGAGCGGTGCGACGAAGAGGAAGGTGAACTCAAGCGGCTCGGTGATACCGCAGAGGACTGCCGTGATCGTAGCCGGGATCAGCAGCGTTGCGACCTTCTTGCGTCTCGCCGGCTTTGCGCAGAAGTACATGGCAAGTGCGGCACCCGGCAGGCCGAAGACCTTGGACATACCGTGGAGGGCGAAGCCGCCTTCCGGGAACATCTCTTTCAGGGAATGAGCGCTCGTAGCGAAATCATTGAGATGCTGGAGCCAGTAAGCCTGGATACCGCCATCGCAAACGGCCGGGCCGAAGATGAACGGCAGGTAGATGAAGTGATGCAGGCCTGCCGGCAGGAGGATTCGTTCAGAGAAGGTGTAGCACCATACGCCGATGATGCCGCTCGTCTTGAGGAAGAACTGGAACTGCTCGATGGCGTGCTGGACAGCCGGCCATACGAAGCAGAAGAGGAGTGCCATCGGGATCATGACGGCGAAGCCGACGGCTACGACGAAGGCAGGACCTTTGAAGATGCCGAGCCAGTCCGGGATCTCCGTATCATAGAAGTGGTTGTGGATCCAAGAGGAGCAGCAGGCGATGAAGATGGCGCCGAGCATGCCCATGTCGAGCGTCTTGATGTTCGCGATCATCGCAAGGCCTGTGCCCGCACCAGCTGCCTGGCTGTAATCCACTCCGAAGAAGCTGCCGTGCAGCGTCAGGAATGCGGATATGAAGTAGTTGAAGCACATGTAGATGACGAAGGACTCCATTGCGCAGCGCGCCGGTTCCTTTTTCGCGAAACCGATTGGGACGGCGATGGCGAAGAGGATTGGCATCTGGGCGAATACCGTCCAGGCACCCTGTTCGACGACAAACCAGAAATCGTACCAGACTGTGCCTTTATCTGCAATGCTGCCGAGAAGCATGGTGTTCTTGCAGACAATCGAGATGGCAACCGTGAGACCGAAGAATGCGAACAGGATGACCGGCGTGTACATTGCGCCGCCAAACCGCTGCAATTCTTGCATGACGCGATCTTTCTTGATCGACATGTTCATACCCCCTATTTCTTAAACATACCCTTATGAGTTCTTGCCAATTCGATATTATTATCGATTCGACTTGGTTTCCGAGCTGGGTGATTGCAATCCCCCGATCACCCCCTCGGTTATCTTGTACCTAAAGGATACAAAAAAAAGACCGCGAACGCAATAGTTTCGCGGCCTTTAGGCACATCACCCCTTTCGTGTACCACGGTACATCCGGCGTATCTTGGTACACGCGAGGTGCTGCAAGGGTTTGCAGGCAGTCTTTCTTTATATTGTTGACTGAATAGTTTTCTCTTTCAATCGATGCACGTACATGCGGTACTTGACATACCAGACCTCGATGAGCATGAAGTACGGCATCATCGACTTGAAGGAGATGTGCTTGCCGTCCTCGGCATCGTAGAGCTGGAACTCGGCCGGCGAGATGTAGAGGTTGACGGTCGAGAGGCTCGCGAGTGTGTTGTCGTGGAGCTTCGTGATGGAGATCAGCGGAATGTCGCGCAGCTGGAGCTCACGGGCGAACTCGACAACAGTCGGCGTCTCGCCCGACAGCGAGACGATGATAAAGAGGTCATCCTTCGTCAAGGTGTTCAGCAGCGAATAGAATTCCTCGCGGGCCGGTATCTCATAGAGGAAGACGTTGTCGTAGAAGAACAGCCGCTTGAGCTCCTGCAGGACGTTGGCCTGCACGTAGCCCGAGGCAAACGTGAAGACGCGGTTGGCCTCATGCACGAGTCGGCTCGCGCTGTCGAAGTTGCGCTTGAAGATCTTCTCGCCTGTCTTGAGGTAGAAGTCGCTGAGGTCCTCGAGCACGTTCGAATTGTAGTGCGGCGTCTCCTGCTCCTCCATCTTGAGGATGGCCTTGAGCTCGCCGAAGCCGTCGAGTCCGAGCTTCTGCGCGAAGCGCACGATCGTCGTACTCGAGACGCAGCAGGACTTTGCGAGCTCATGGATGGAGATGTGGCGCGCCATCTCCCGGTGCTGCAGGATGTATTTCCAGATGACCATGTCGGTGTCGTTGAGCGACTGGCGGTGGGTGTTGATGATTTCATCGAGACGCATATCCGTTCCCCCTTGACGAATGCATTTCTTATTCCTTTTCAATACAAAATGATACCATCCCTGAAAGGATACGACAAGATGTTCTCAAGAGCATCAGAACAGGCCGAGCGTCTTCAAGACGAAGACCCAGCCGAAGATCGTGAAGCACGAGAGACCCGTCGTGTAGACGACGCAGTTGCCGGCGAGGTCGGCATCACTGCCCATCTGCTGCGCCATGGCGTAGCCGGCAACGGCACACGGCGTCGCGAAGATGGCCATGAGCGTGACAAGCTCAATGCCGCGGAATCCCAGGAAAATGGCCAGCCCGAGCATGATCGTCGGCACGATGACGAGCCTGCCCGCGACGCAGCCGATGAGCTGCGGCAGGTGATCATGGTAGCTGCCGGCCTTGAAGGAAGCGCCAAGGACGATGAGCGCCATCGGCGTCGTCGCAGCAGCCAGCTGGCTGATCGGCTTGAGGATGACCTTGGGCAAAGGGATGCCGAGGAGCAGCATGGAGAAGCCGAGAATCGCGCCGAGGATCATCGGGTTCTTGAGCACGCCGAGAAGAATGCCGGGCAGGTAAAAGCGGCCGCCGCGGAACGTCTCGAGGATGAAGACAGAGACGATGTTGTAGATCGGCACGATGATCGCGATCATCATCGTCGGGATGGCCAGCTGATCATCGCCGAAGATATTGCTGATGATCGGGATGCCCATGATGACAAAGTTGCTGCGGAAGATGGCCTGGATCATCGCCCCGCGCCGCTTGTTCGACTTCTCGAGCAGGCAGATGATGATGCCGCCAATGAGCGCCGACGCGAGCACGCCTAGGACACCGAACAGCATGAGATGCGGCCGGAATGTCTCGGCGATGTCAGTCGTGTAGATGTTGTAGAACATCATGAAGAAAAAGAAGATCTTGAAGACCATGCGGTTGACATGGGCGAGCTCCAGCTCAGTGAGCAGCTTCATCTTCTTGACGGCTACACCGATGAGCATCAGGAAAAACAACGGGATAATCGCGCAGACTGCGACGATCAGGTTACTGACCATAATGATTCCACCTTTCATGATGGTTTCAGTATAGCACAGAAAAAGCCGCCTTAGGAAGCGGCGATGTGGGATTTATCATTGACAAATACGCGATAAACTGTCCTACTACGTTACTTAGTACTCTTCTCGCGTGGCAGGGTGGACCTGTTTCGGCTTCGGACTTCCGCTGAATGGGCCTCAAGCTGCTCCTGTACCATAAAGAAGATTCGCCGCCCATCACGCAATCTGCCCGAGAGCGCTAAACACAAATGAAGATCCACGCCGAAGCCGAAACAGGTATCCCCGCCAGGTAAGAATTCCCCTAAGTAACGTTGCGCAACACTTTCCCACCTTCACCAGCGATTGCGGATCTTCCAGAATTCCGGGCTCAGCATGACGAGCAGGGTGAAGAGTTCAAGGCGGCCTAAGAGCATCTCGATGCAGAGGATGCTCTTGGTGAAGTCAGAGAGGCCGGCGAAGTTGCAGGTGGCGCCGGCTATACCGAAGGCGGGGCCGACGTTGCCGAGGGTGGTGATGCTGATGCCAAGGGCGTCGAAGGCGCCGATGCCGTCGAAGGTCAGGAGCAGCGCCCAGAGGACGATGCAAAGGATGTAGAGGAAGAAGAACTGCCCGACGCGCAGCAGGATGTCGCCGCCGACTTCGATGCCGTTCATGTGCGCGCGGATGACGCGGCGCGGGCTGAGTTTCTGGTGCACGACGGCCCAGGCGTTCTTGGCGAGCAGGACGACGCGCGAGACTTTGACGCCACTGGCCGTCGAGCCTGCGCAGCCGCCGCTGATCATGAGCATCATCAAAACGCCCTTCGAGAAAGCGGGCCACTGGTCGAAGTCGGCTGAGACGAAGCCCGTCGTCGAGAGCGAGCCGACCTGGAAGCTCGCGTAACGGAAGGCCTCGACGGGCTTCATGCCCATCGCATCGATGAGATTCACGGTGATCAGCAGCATGGCCGCTGCGAGGATCACGAGGTAGGCCTTGAACTCCGTGTTGTTCTTGAGCACGCGCGGCCCCTTTTTCCAGACACGGTAGTAGAGGCCGAAGTTGCCGCCCGCGAGGATCATGAAGAAGGTCATCCATCCCTCGAGCGCGGGGTTGTCGAAGTGCATGGCGTTGTCGTCGTAGAGCGAGAAGCCGCCCGTGCCGAGCGTGCTCATCGCGTGCGCGATGGCGTCGAGGAAGGTGAGGCCGCAGAAGAGATAGATGACGCAGGCCGTGACGGTGAAAACCATGTACATGAGGAAGAGCGAGCGCGTCATCTCGCGCAGGCGCGGCAAGACGCGGTCGCGCGTCGGCCCCGTCGTCTCAGCGTTGTACATGTAGACCGTGCTCTGGCCGGCCTGCGGCAGCAGCGCGATGAAGATGACGATGATGCCGAGGCCGCCGAACCAGTGCGTCATCATGCGCCAGAACAGGATGCTGAACGGCTGCGACTCGATGCTCGTCATGACGGTCGCGCCCGTGCCCGTAAAGCCTGAGATGCTCTCAAAGATGCCGTCGAGGAAGCCCAAAGAGCCGCTCAGAAGATACGGCAGCATGCCGAGGAAGGTCGCGAGCAGCCAGCCGAGGCCCGTGATGGCCGCACCCTCGCGCATCGTCAGCTGCTCATTGCCGGAGCGGCCGTTGACGCGCAGCGCGAGCCCCACGAGCACGCAGATGCAGATGGAGACAGCAAAGGCCGGCGCACTCCTCTCCCAGCCGTAGAGCGCCATGAGAAAGGGGATGCCGAGGATGACGGCCTCCGCCAGGACGAGGCGCCCGAGCACGTAACAGATGATATCCCAGTTCATCCCCTAACCTCCTTTCTATCTGTATCGATTCCCTTACAAAACCAATCACCAATGGCGTCCGACAGAGCGGATGCCTCCGTCGAGCAGCACGAAGAACGAGAAGAGCTCGATACGCCCAATGATCATGATGAAAGCGCAGAAGAGCTCCATCCAGTCGGGCGCCTCCGCAAAGCTCATGATGCCGAAGAGATCTGCCGTCGAGCCTGCGCTCGTCAGGCAGCCCGCCGCAACGCCCATCGCCTGCATGAGGCTGATGCCCGAGAGTGAGATGACGAGCGTAGAGACGATGAAGATGCTCAAAAACAGGAAAAAGAACGACAGGATGCGCCCGACGATCTTCATCGGCACGGGCAGCCCGTCGATCTTGATGCTGACGACCATGTGCGGGTGCAGGGTGTGGCGGACTTCCGTCACGCCCATGCGCATGAGCACGAGCAGGCGCATGACCTTGAGGCCACCGCCCGCGCTGCCGATGCAGCCGCCGACAAAGACGAGCACGAAGAGCACGAGGCGCGAGAAATCCGGCCAGTCCCAGCACGGCGCGGAGACAAAGCCGCCCGTCGACAGGAAGGCCGCCGTCTGGAACAGGCCGTAGCGCAGGCTCTCCGCCGCATCGTAGACACCCGAGCGGCAGAGATTCCAGGCGACGAGCACACCGCTCGCGAGAAAGAGCCCCGCGTAAGCCTGCAGTTCCGTATCGCGCAGCATGAGCCGGAAGCTCAGCCTGTCCCAGACCTTCCAGCAGAGCAGCGGATTGAGGCCCGAGAGCAGCATCGAGATGCCGGCCGCGAGCTCCAGCGCGATGCTGTCATAGGCGATGAAGTACCCCGGGTCAGCCGAGCCGCTCGACGACAGCGTCACCATCGACTGCGTCAGGGCCGCGAAGGGGTCGAGCCCGGCCAGCAGGTAGAGAACAAACGAAAGCCCCGTCAGCGCAGTGTAAACACCGAAGCCCTGACGCGCCGACTCGGCCATCTTGTTCCAGACAGGGCTGAAAAAAATGCTCTGGCGCGCCGACAGCGTCAGGCCGAAACAGCCGCTGACCTGCGGCAGGACGGTCGACAGGATGATGATGAAGTTGAGGCCGCCGAGCCAGTTCATGATGCTGTGCCAGAGGATGAGGCTCCGCGCCATGTCGCTGCGCGCGTAGTCGAGGCACGAGAGCCCCGTCGTCGTGATGGCGGCCACGCTCTCGAAGAACGCGTCGACAGGACTCGTCAGGACGCCCGAGAGCACATAGGGCATCATGCCGAGGACGGAGAGCAGCGGCCAGACGAGCACCATGAAGAGTGCGCCTTCCCAGACATTGATCTGGCGCTTGTGGTCGCGGCCGAGCCAGCCAAAGCCCAGGCCGAGAGCCAGAGAGAGCACGGCCGGCACGAGGAAGGCCCAGCTCTTCGCCTCGTGCCAGATCAGGCTGTCCGCAAACGGCACGAGCAGGGCGAGCCCCACGATAGACGCGACGCCGCCCATGAGCAGCCAGAAGATGTCCAGCTGGCGTTTTCGCTGTTGGAGCTTGATCATCTCATTCCCTGCCCTTGAAATACTGCATGACCTTCTTGGAGAACTGCGTCTGGATGAAGAGGATCGTCCGGTCGCCCGGCTGGAGGACGGTCGCGCCGTTCGGGATGACGGCCTCGCCGTCGCGCACATAGGCGCAGACGAGGCAGGCGCGCGGCAGCTTGGCCTCCATCAGAGGCTTGCCCGCCACAGGCGCGCCTTCCTGCACGATGACCTCGACGGCCTCCGCCTTGGCGCCCTCGAGCAGCGATACCGAGACGACGCCGCCGCGGCGCGCGAAGGCCAGGACCTCGCTCGCCGAGAGCAGGCGGGCCGAGAGAACAATGTCGACACCGACTTTCTCCATGAGCTCCACGTACTCGTTGCGCGCGACGCGCACGACCGTCTTCGTCTTGTTGTGCGACATGTGGCGCGCGAGCAGCGCCAGCATGAGGTTGAGCTTGTCATCCTCCGTCAGGCAGACGACGACGTCCGCCTCCGCCACGCCTTCCTCTGTCAAGAGGTCGATGTCCGTGCCATCGCCGCAGATGGCGATGCCGTCGACGAGCTTGTCCGCCATGAGTCGGCAGCGCTCCGGATCCTTGTCGATGACCTTGACGCGCACGCCCTGCTTCTCGAGCATCGGCGCGAGCGCGCGGCCCGCGCGGCCCGCGCCGATGATGATGACGCGGTGCAGCTTGCGGGCGTCGCGCTGCACGAAGGTCTGGCTGAACTTCTCAATCTCCTCTGGGATGCCGATGAAATAGGCGTTGTCGTGCGGCAGCAGACAGTCGTCGCCATGCGGGATGATCATGCGGTGGTCGCGGAAGATCATGCCGGCCAGCACGCCCTTCGGGAACTCGATGTCCTTCAGGGGGATATTCGCTAGCGGCGACGAGCGACGCACTTTCGTCTCGAACAGCCGGATCTTGCCGTGTGCGAAGTCCTCGACATCGAGCGCAGCCGGTGTCATGAGGATGCGGTTGATCTCGTTGGCGGTGATGAGCTCCGGGTTGAGCATGAGGTCGATGTCGAAATTCTCCTTGAGGTAGTCCTTAGCCTCGCTCATGAACTGCATATCGCGGATGCGCGCAATCGTGTGGCGGATGCCATGCTTCTTCGCGAGGATGCAGGCGACCATGTTGACCTCGTCGCTGGCCGTCACCGCGATGAGGATGTCGGCCCCGCGGATATCGGGGTCATTCATCGTGATGGGGCTCGCACCGTTGGCGAAGATCGTCAGTACATCGAGTGTGTTCTTGACGGCCTCCAACTGGCCTTCATCGTGATCGATGACGATCACGTCGAACTGTTCTTTTGAGAGGAGCGAGGCGATGCTGTAGCCCAGCTTGCCCGCTCCGACCACGACAATACGCAAGACGGCAGCCTCCTATACAAAATTAAATGATACTTTTCATTATACCATCTCCGCCCGTATCCAACAAAATTTTGGGCAAAGAAAAGACAGGGGCCGCTGGCCCCTGTCTCTGACGTGTGATATGTGGGAGGTGTCTTTATTACTCGGTGAAGAGTTCCGTCGAGAGGTAACGGTCGCCCGTATCCGGCAACAGAGCGACGATGTTCTTGCCCTCGAACTCCGGACGCTTGGCGAGCTCGATGGCAGCAGCGAGTGCTGCGCCCGAGGAGATGCCGATGAGCACGCCCTCGACATGGGAGAACTGGCGGCCGTACTTGAAGGCATCCTCATTCGGCACGGCGATGACTTCATCGTAGACCTTCGTGTCGAGCGTCTCCGGCACGAAGCCTGCGCCGATGCCCTGGATCTTGTGCGGGCCTGCCTGGCCCTTCGAGAGGACCGGGCTCGTGGCCGGCTCTACAGCGACGACGCGGATGTCCTTGTCCTGCTTCTTGAGGTAGTGGCCGACGCCCGAGAGAGTGCCGCCCGTGCCGACGCCAGCGATGAAGGCATCGACCTTGCCGTCGAGATCGTTGTAGATCTCCGGGCCCGTCGTCGCCTCATGAGCAGCCGGGTTGGCCGGGTTGGCAAACTGCTCCGGGATGAAAGAGTTCGGCGTCTCTTTGGCGAGTTCCTCAGCCTTGGCGATGGCGCCCTTCATTCCCTTCGAACCGTCCGTCAGGACGATCTTCGCACCGTATGCCTTGAGCAGGTTGCGGCGCTCAACGCTCATCGTCTCCGGCATCGTCAGGATGGCCTTGTAGCCGCGGGCTGCTGCGACGCTGGCGAGGCCAATGCCCGTGTTGCCGGAGGTCGGCTCGATGATCGTAGCGCCCGGCTTCAGTTTGCCGTCTTTCTCGGCCTGCTCGATCATGGCCTTCGCGATGCGGTCCTTGACGGAGCCAGCCGGGTTGAAGTACTCGAGCTTCACGTAGATGTTAGCCTTGATGTCATTGGCCTTGATGAAGTTGTTGGCCTTCAGGAGCGGCGTGCCGCCGATCAGTTCCGTAACGCTGTTGTAGACTTTACCCATGGTGAATACCTCCATTTATATCATGTGCATTTCAGTGCGAGTTAAAACATATATGATTAATATGTTTATATATTAGCACAGCCTCAGCGCCTTGTCAATAGGGATTGACTTTTTCCTGTATTTCTAATATGATATAGCATACAAGAATGACATATATCTTCAATATGATTATTTAGGAATGAGGGAATATCGATGAAGATTTCTGCTAAAGGCCGCTACGGGCTTGCGGCCATGACGTACCTGGCCCGCAATTACGCTTCTGGCTCGCCGGTCACGATCGTCAGTATCTCGGAGAAGCTCGGCATCTCGAAGATCTACCTCGAGCAGGTATTCTCGCTGCTGAAGCGCGCGCGCCTCGTCAATTCCATCAAGGGCAGCCAAGGCGGCTACCAGCTCTCACGCGCGCCGCGCGAGATCACGCCGTACGATATCCTCTCCTCCATCGAACTCTCTCTGATGGAGGAAACGGCGCCCGCCGCCCAGGAGAAGATGCCGGAACTCGACCGCGCACTCGCCGCCTGCGTCTTCACTCCGCTCGACGAAGCCATCCAGAAGACGCTCTCCTCTGTCTCGCTCGACGACATCCTCACGGCCATCGACAAAGAGAAATCGACCGAGAGCCTCATGTATTTCATCTGATTGACAGCATCATAGCATCAAAATGCGGCAGAACTTTGACTATCTCATGGTTCTGCCGCTTCTTTCAAGCGAAAATGTGCCTATTTCGCAATAATTTTTATAGAAAACGTTCTCTATATGGTATTAATTCCATAAAATGAACCATTTTCCCCGCTATAGCCGTAAAATACAGTTTAACATCAGATTCAAACTGTAGTATAATAGCCGTAAGTTGTGAAGGAATACGCCCCTATCCCTATCATCGCTTACAACAGTCCGCAAGTTTTCTGTGCATGGCAGAAGGAGTCGGCCCGCCCGGTTTCCTGCTTTCATGCCGTCGGTTTTGTTGGAGGTGTTTCCCATGATGATCGACAATATCCGCGTTATCATCGAACAGGGTCCCTTCTCCGCGGAAGACGCACAGTATTATATCGAACGTATCAAAGCTACCACGAAATTCACATTGAAAAAGATCACATTCACACGTTCCGATACTTATCTGGATATCCGCTATGCATTTGCAGAGATTCCATTTGAGCGTATCCGCCGAGTCGCATTGGCGGCCCCACCAAAAAAACGTGCTGTAAATAACTGATTCTATCAGTCCTGTTTGCAAGACAGAAAGCCCCGAAGCAGTCCGCTGCTTCGGGGCTTTCTCTATATGCAGTTACGTCTGTCAGGGATTGAAGCGGAAGGCGTCGAGCTCCCAGACGCGGCCCGTGACCGTCTCTAGTGCGGCGTCGGCCTCGATGCGCAGCTCGGGGCGGATGTTCTTCTCGGGGAAGACGAGAAAGCTGGCCACATCCTCACCGTGCTGGAAGAAAGCTTCGACGGCGGCGCGGTCGACGAACATCTGCAACGAGAGCACCTTGTCGACGAACATCTTGAAGCGGCGCACGCCGCGGCCGCCGTTCTTCATGCCCGTGCGGTCGATCGTCATGACCTGCGTCGCGCGGTCGTACGAGAAGACTGTCTTCTCGAGGCCGTAGGCCAGCGTCATCGTGACCTTCTGCGCCTTGCCCAGCGTGATGTCCAAGAGGACTTCCGAGCCGTCGAAGAGGCGCGTGAGAATGCTGCTCTCCATGTCGGCATCGATGTCGATGGCCGTGCTCTCGATGCGCAGGGCCTTGAGCTCAGCGGCCGGGCGCGAAAAGATGTGGCCCTGGCGCAGCGTCAGCACGCGCGGCAGTGTCAGGCTGTACATCCAGCCCTTCTCGCTCGTCGGGTACTCTGCGTCCTTGTCCGGCATGCCCATCCAGCCGAGCAGGATGTGGCGGCCTTCGTGCTGGATGACCTGCGGCGCGTAGAAGTCGAAGCCGTGGTCGAGCTCCTGGAACTTCGTGTGCTGCATCATGTCCATGCTGTCGAGCGACAGGTGACCTGCGATGTAGCCGGCCTGGTAGATGTTCTGGCGGTCGAACTCGCGCGCCTCGAGCCCCTGCGGGCAGAAGATCAGCGCGTCGTAGCTGCCGAAGTGCAGCATGTTCGGGCACTCCCACATGTAGCCGAAGTCCTGGAGGCGCGTCTTGAGCTCGCCGAGATTCTGCCAGCCGTCCTTCGTCTCCTTGTAGATGAGGACCGTGCCGCGCGGCTTCTCCTCGTCCGCCTGCGCGCCGATGACGAAGTAGCGCTTGCCGTGGCGGTGGAAGAGGTACGGGTCGCGGAAGTGGCCCGTGATGCCCTCGGGACTGTCCGGCACGACGATCTCGTCCTTCTCGACATGGCCGTCCGCCTGCAGGGTACCGAGGCGCTGTGCCGGCGTGCGCACGCCGTCATTCTTGGCGTTGCAGGTGTAGAAGACGCGGACCTCGCCCTTCTCCATGAAGCCGCAGCCCGAATAGCAGCCGTCCTTGTCGTGCTCGTCGCTCGGCCAGAGCGAGAGCTCCGGCAGCGAGTAGTGGACGAAGTCGCGCGTCTTCACGTGTGCCCAGCACTTGTTCTTGTGCTCGCAGCCCAGAGGGTTCCACTGGTAGAAGATGTGGTACTCGCCGTTCGCGAACGTCATGCCATTCGGGTCGTTGATGAGGCCGAACGGCATCTCGAGATGGAAGCGGTTGTGCCAGCGGTCCGTCAGGGGGAAGCCGGCCGCCACCTTGGCATCGATGGCCTTCTTATCAAACTTTTCCATAAGGATCTCCCTTCTATACAAACAAGAAAAGGGCTGCCGTAACGGCAGCCCTCATAGAGTTCTTACGCTTCGTCCTCTTTTTCCGGGTTAAACAGCGTGAACGTCAGAGCAAACGCTACGGCGAAACCAACGACATTGACGAGGATGTACTGCGGCAGGTGGTCGAGGTACAGGAGCGTACCCGGCAGCACCGTGATGCCCATGCCCGTGCCGGCAAGGTGCAGGAAGCCGGCAATGCCGCCTGCGCAGGCGCCGCCGACGAGCGCGTAGAGGAACGGCTTCATGAGGCGCAGGTTGATACCGAAGATGACCGGCTCCGTGATGCCGAGGAAGGCCGGCACGATCGAGGAAACGTAGAGAGCGCGCTTCTTCTTGTTCTTTGTGCGGGCTGCGACAGCGGCAGCGGCACCGCCCTGTGCGATGATGGCGCCCGTGATGATGGCGTTGAACGGATCGACGCCCGTCGTGGCGAGGAGCTGGACCTCAAGGGCATTGAAGACGTGGTGGACACCGAAGACGACGATGACCTGATGGACGCCGCCGACGATGAAGCCGCCGATGCCGTACGGCAGAGCGAGGAACGTCTGGATGGCACCAAAGACGGCGAGCTCAATCCAGTGCATGATCGGGCCGACGATGAGGAGGCCGAGGATCATGGAGATGAAGAGCGTCAGGAACGGCGTGACGATGAGGTCGATGACATCCGGGATGAAGGTCTTGAGCCATTTCTGGAGCTTCGCGGCGAAGATGCCGAGGACGAGGGCCGGCAGGACGGAGCCCTGGTAGCCGACGACCGGCACGCTGAGGCCGAAGATGTCCATCATGATTGGCTGTGCCTCACCGGCTGCGATCGCGTAGGCGTTCGGCAGCTGCGGTGCGACGAGCATGAGGCCGAGGACGATGCCGATGACCGGCGTGCCGCCGAAGCGCTTCGTCGTAGACCAGCAGACGAGTGCCGGCAGGAAGGCAAAGGCCGTATCCGTGAGGATCTGGCTCATGCGCAGGACATTGTCACTGAACTGGACGCCGAGGCTCAGGCTGGCACCGCGCAGGCCCATGAAAAGACCTGTCGCGACGAGGACCGGGATGATCGGCACGAAGACGTCGCCGAGCGTGCGGGAGATCTTCTGGGCCATCGACATCTGTGCGTATGCCTCAGCCTTGTTGTTGCTGGCACCGGCGAGGCCCGTGCCGGCGACAAAGGCGTCGAATACCTTGTCGACGAAGCCCGTGCCGAGAATGATCTGGTACTGGGCCGCTGCGAAGAACTGGCCCTTGACGCCGTCGATATTCTCGATGGCCTTCTCATTGAGCTTCGACTTGTCGTTGATGATCAGGCGCAGGCGCGTCGCGCAGTGCTCTGCGCTGCGGACGTTGTCGCGGCCGCCAACGTACTTCCAGATGAGCTTGGCGACGCGCTCTTCCTTCGGGAGGTCGCTGTAGTCCTCTTCCGGCTCTGCAGAAGCCTCTGCAGCGGGGGCTTCCTCTTCAGCCGGCTCTGCCGTGACCGTCGTGATTTCCTTGTCGCCGAGCGCCACGGTGATCTTGTCGTAGTCGAAGGCATTCGTCACGAGAACCGGCGTCGTCGTGTCGTAGCCGGCCGACTTGATGCCCTCCGAGTCGAACTCGAGCAGGAGCTGGCCCTTCTTGATTGCATCGCCCTGCTCGATCTTGGCGTCGAAGTACTTGCCGCCGAGGTTGACCGTGTCGATGCCGACGTGGATCAGGATATCTGCACCATCCTCTGAATGGATGCCGATGGCATGCTTCGTGCCGAAGAGCACGGTGACGGTGCCGTCGACTGGCGAGAAGACCTTGCCCTCCGGATCCTTGACGGCAGCGCCCTTACCCATAGCGCCGCTGGCAAAAGCCGGGTCCTTGACATCTTTCAATTCGATGAGCTGTCCCTTGAGCGGACTGTTCAAGCGAATCTCTTTCATGAAGATTTCCCCCTTTTCTCTTTTCCTCTCATTTCGATTCGATTCCTCTTTATGAGACCGTTTTCATATTCCAAGTGTATAACGAAGACTGCGTTTTGTCAAGCAAAAAAACGTCACTCACGGATCATATCGCGGAACTTCGTGTACTCCTTCTGGAAGTAGAGATTGACCGTGTCGACAGGACCGTTGCGGTGCTTGGCGATGATGACTTCCGTCTGGTTCTTGTGCTCCGTGTCCTTGTCGTAGTAGTCCTCGCGGTAGAGGAACATGACGATATCGGCGTCCTGCTCGAGAGAGCCGGACTCGCGCAGGTCAGAGAGCATCGGGCGCTTGACCTGGCGCGCCTCGACGGAGCGCGAGAGCTGCGAGAGGGCGATGACCGGCACGTTGAGCTCGCGCGCGAGCGCCTTGAGGGAGCGCGAGATCTCGGAGATCTCCTGCTGGCGGTTGTCGCCGTTCTTGCCCGGCCGTCCCTGCATGAGCTGCAGGTAGTCGATGACGATGAGGTCGAGACCGTGCTCCGCCTTGAGGCGGCGCGCCTTTGAGCGCAGGTCCATGATGGTGATGCCCGCTGTGTCGTCGATGTAGATTGGCGCGCGATTGAGCTTGTCGGCGACGGTGACGAGATTCGTCCAGTCCTCGTCGCCGAGCTGCCCCGTGCGTAGGAGCTGCGAGTCAATGCTGCCCTCGGAGCAGAGCATGCGCTGCATGAGCTGCTCCTTGCTCATCTCGAGCGAGAAAAAGGCGACCTTGCCGCCGTGCAGGCCGACGTACGAGGCGATGTTGAGCGTGAAGGCCGTCTTGCCCATTGACGGGCGCGCGGCGACGAGGATGAGGTCGGACGCCTGCAGGCCGCTCGTCAGGCGGTCGAGGTCCTTGAAGCCCGTCGGCAGGCCCGTAATGCCGCCCTTTGACTCGTAGAGCACGTTGATGCGCTCGAACGTGCGCATGAGGATGCTCTTGATCGGCTCGAAGCCGTTGGCCGTCTGCGAGCCTGCCACGGCGAGGATCTTCTGCTCGGCCGCGTCCATGATGTTCTCGACGGGCTGCGAGTCCTCATAGGCGGCGCCGGCGATCTCCGTCGCCGCGTCGATGAGGCGGCGCAACTCGGCCTTCTCCTTGACGATCTTCGCGTGATAGGTGACATTGGCCGCCGTCGGCACGATATTGGCGATCGTCGTGATGAACGGGATGCCGCCGATTTTCTCGAGCTCGCCGTCCTTGCGCAGCTGCTCTGTCAGCGTGACGAGGTCGACTGCCTCATCGTTCTCCGCGAGCTTCAGCATCGCGTCGTAGACGCGGCGGTGCGCCTCGCGGTAGAAGTCCTCCGGCTGCAGGATCTCCTGCGCCTCGATGATCGCCTCTTTCTTGATCATCATCGCGCCGAGCACTGCCTGCTCAGCTTCGATGTTCTGAGGCGGCACACGATCTGGTAGTGCCATCTTCATTCCCCCTCAAAAATCAGCTGGAATGCCTCCTCGGCCGTCTCCACCGCGTGGATGTCGAGCCCTAAGAGGTCTTCTGGGATGTCGCGCTCGTTCTCCTTCGGGATCACGAGCGTCTTGATACCGGCCTGGCGCGCGCCGTACGCCTTCTCAAAGACGCCGCCCACCGGGCGCACGCGGCCCGCGAGCGAGATCTCGCCCGTCACGGCCACATCCTGGCGGATCTTCTTCCCCGTCACGGCGCTGACGATGCAGGCGAGGATGGCCGTGCCGGCGCTCGGCCCGTCGATGTTGCCGCCGCCGATGACGTTGATGTGCACATCGTAGTCGTGGATATCCTTGCCCGTGAGCTGGCGCATGACGGACGCCGCGTTGAAGACGGAGTCCTTGGCCATGCTGCCGGCCGTCTCGTTGAAGCGCACCATGCCCTTGCCCTTCTCTCGCGCAGGGAAGGCCACGGCCTCGATCTCGATGACGGAGCCGAGGAAGCCCGCGACGCCGAGGCCGAAGATGTGGCCCTGCACGGCCGTGTGGCGCGCTTTGCGCGTGACGAACTGATAGAGGCGCGAGACTTGCGCGACCTCGTAGACGGCCTCGCGGCCGATCGTGAGTCCTGCCATCTCTCCATTCGCCTTCTCGAGCGCGAGGCTGTAGGCGTCGGCGAGGATGTTGATGGCCTTGCGCCCCTCCGTCGTGTACTCGGAGATCAGCGCCGCCACGCCCGGCTCGAGCGCGACCTCGAGCTTTGCCGCCGCATTCTGCACGATGGTCTCGATGTGCTTCGGCGTCAGCGGCTCGAAGTAGATCTCGGCGCAGCGCGAGCGCAGGGCGGGGTTGATGTGACCGGCGTCGCGCGTCGTCGCGCCGATCAGCACGAAATCAGCCGGCGCGCCCTCCTCGAAGAGCTTGCGGATGTAGGGCGGCACCTTCGGGTCAGTCGGGTCGTAGTAGGCCGACTCAAAGTAGGCGCGCTTGTCCTCGAGGACCTTCAGGAGCTTGTTCTGCAGCATCTCGTCCATCTCGCCGATCTCGTCGATGAAGAGGATGCCGCCGTGCGCCTCTGTGACGAGGCCCGGCTTCGGTTCAGGGATGCCGCTGTCCGCAAGCGTTCTCTGCGCGCCCTGGTAGATGGGGTCGTGGACAGAGCCCAGGAGCGGATTCGTGATATCGCGCGGGTCCCAGCGCAATGTCGTGCCGTCCGTCTCGACGAACGGCGCATCCTCACGGAACGGCGAAGACGGCTTCTTGCACGCGGCTTCGAGCACGAGGCGCGCGGCCGTCGTCTTGCCGACGCCCGGCGGCCCGTAGAGCAGGAGATGCTGCGGGTACGGCGAGGAGAGCTTGGCGAGCAGTGATTTCACGGCGCGCTCCTGCCCGACGATTTCGCTGAAGTCGCGCGGGCGCAAAAGTTCCATGACCGACTGCGTCAGGTGGATGCTGTCGAGCTGCTCAAGCTTCTTGCGCTTCTCGGCGTCCTGCGGCGATTCCGCATCAGGCTTCTCCTCCTTGATGACCTGCTTGCGGATGTCGTCGACGTAGTCCTGGTGCTCCTGCTCAAGCTTCTCGTTGACCTTCTTCTCGATGCGGTCCTCGATATCCTTGCGCGCGCGCTTCTCGGCGATGCGCTCCGTCAGACGCTGGAGCACCTCTGGCAGGTCCTCCTCGCGCGGGGCGGGATGCAGGAGCGGATCCTCGTCGAGGATGCGCTGCAGGGCCAGCACGCGCTCGCAGCGTCCCGAGGAGCGCAGGAGATTCATCGCGTTCATGCGGCCGGCCTGTATGACGAGCGAATCCGTGCCGATGAGGTCGATGAGCGCCTGGTAGAGCGCGTCGATCTCGCGGTCGATTGGCAGCACCTCCGGCTGCTCCGCGGGCGGCACCACTTCCTTCTGCTCATCGCGGTGAAAAAAACGATTGAAAAAGGACATATTCCCTCCTCTGTCTGCTATCTGGAATCAAAAAGCCCCCTCTTGCGAGGAGGCTTCTTCTGTGTCAATCACTCTGCGACGACGCTGACCTTGATCTTGCTCGTGACAGACGGATGAACCTTGATGACCGCCTCATAGACGCCGGTGCCCGTCACTTCACCCTGGATGGTGATCTTGCGCTTGTCGATGTCGATGTGCTGCTTCTTGAGCGCATCCGAGACATCCTTGCCCGTCACGCTGCCGAAGAGCTTGCCTCCGTCGCCGATGCGGACCGGGATCTTGACCTCGACCTTCTCGAGCTGCTTGGCCATGAGCTTGGCCTCGTCAGCTGCCATGGCCTCCTTGCGAGCCTTGGAGCCTGCCTGGGCATTGGCTACATTGAGGTTCTGCGACGTGGCCGGCACTGCTGCCTTGCGCGGCAGCAGGAAGTTGCGGCCGTAGCCCTCCGATACCTCTACGATATCGCCTTTCTTGCCGAGTTTCTTAACGTCCTGCTGTAAGATTACTTTCATCTTGATCATTCTCCTCTATGTACTTCTTGGCAATCTCGATTGCCTGTTGTTTGATATCTTCTACATCGCCGCCCTTGACCTGAGCGCCGGCGACGTTCTGGTGGCCGCCGCCGCCGAAGGCCTCCATGATGACCTGGACATTGAGCTCGCCCGTCGAGCGCGCGCTGATGCCCACCGTGTCCTCCGTGAGCTGGAAGACGACGATGCTCATGCGCACGTTCTCGATGCGCAGCAGCGAGTCCGCGACCTGCGCCGCGATGACCTGGCCATTCGAGATGAGCTCGGGGCATGTCGAGACGATGAGGCCGCCCTCGTAGAATTCCGACCGGGCCTCCGCCTTCGCGAGTGCGACGGTCGTCTCATAGTCCGTGCGGAAGAGGTGGCGGACCATGACGGGGTCGGCACCGCTTCGACGCAGGTAGGCCGCGGCGTCGAAGGTGCGCACGCCCGTCTGCACGGCGAAGTTCTTCGTGTCGACGACGATGCCGGAGTAGAGCGCTGTCGCCTCGACGCGCGAGAGCACGAGGTCGTCGCCGAAGTACATCAAGAGCTCTGTGACGAGCTCGCTCGACGAGCTCGAAGCCGGCTCGATGTAGACGAGCAGCGGGTTCTTGATGAAGTGCTCGCTGCGGCGGTGGTGGTCGATGACGATGACGCGCGGGATGCGCTCCAAGAGCGCCGGCGCCGCGACGAGGTGCGGGATGTGCGTGTCGACGACGACGAGCACGGGATTGAGTGCCGTCGTGCCCACGAGATCATCCGCGTGCACGATGATGTCCCGGTATTCCTCGTTGTCCTTGAGGATGTCCTCGAACTTGCCGATGCCCTCGTTCATGTCAGACAGCACGATCTTGACGGGCTTGCCGAGCTGGCGGGCCATCTTGGCCACGCCCATCGAGGCGCCGAAGCAGTCGAAGTCCTCGTTATGGTGGCCCATGACGTAGACGGCATCGGCCCCCTCCATGATCTCGCGGATGGCGTGCGCGACGACGCGCGCCTTGACGCGTGTGTGCTTCTCCACAGCCTTGGCGCGGCCGCCGAAGAACTGCGTCTTGCCGCCGATCTGCACGGCGACCTGGTCGCCGCCGCGGCCGAGCGCGAGGTCGAGCCCCGCCTGGGCCTGCGTGCCGAGGTCGGCCATGCTCTGGCAGTCCGCCACCGCCACGCCCATCGAAAGCGTGACGGGCAGGCGGTTCGCGCTGTGGAGCTGCCGGACCTTGTCGAGGATGTCGAAGCGAGCCGCGATGGCCTTGTCGAGCCCCTTGCGCTCGAGGATGACGACGTAGAGGTCATCTGACACGCGCCGCATGAAGCCGCCGAGGCTCTTCATCCAGGTGTCGAGCTGCTGGTTGACCGAGAGCAGGAGCGCCGTGCGAGCCGCCTCGTCGAGCCCCTGGATGACCTCATCGTAGTTGTCGATCTGGATGTAGGCGAGAACGGTGCGGCTGAGCTTGTACGAGCTGCGCAGCGTCTCGAAGCCCGTGATATCCTGCACGTAGAGCGCCATCAAGGGCGCCTGGTGCGGCGGCACGGGCACAGGCCGGTAGCGGACCTGATAGTAGCGGTCCTCGTTGGCAAAGACGTACTCGCCGACCGTGCCCCAGACGGGACCGATGATGACGGCGGGCCAGATATCCTTGACATCCGTGTCCTGCTCCGGCTTCTTGCCGGCGTACTCCGCCATGCGCTCATTGCACCACTGGATGCGCCCCTCCTGATTGACGATCAGGATGCCCTGCGGCAGGTCCTCGATGGCGTAGTTCATCATCTCATTGAGGTTGCGCACGACATTGCGGCAGTAGCGCTCAAAGCGGCGCGACCTGTCGTGGCAGCGCTCCTTCACGAAGAACGCAAGGCAGAGCCAGATGACAAAGGCGATCGCAGCGATGAAATAGTTGTAGCAAGACAGGATGCCGATGAGCATCAGTATTACGAACAGATGTATCGAAAGATCGATCCATGCCGAGAGATTCCGCGGCATTGTTTCACCTCATTCCCAAGTATGCGGATATGCCTGCTGTCAGCTCTTCTTCTGGCCGAAGCGGCGCCGATAGTCGAACAGCATATCGAAAAGGCCCGTGAAGGCCAGGATCTGCATGAGGACACCGCCCAGCAGCACGAAAGCGTAGAGGCAGATGCGCATGACCTTGCCCACGCGGAAGCGGTCCATCACATAGCTCATCAGCGAGAGCCCCTGGATGACACCGGCGCCCATCGCCACCATGTTGAGGTTAAAGGCCGCCTGGTAGAGCGGCTGGATCTCGCGCGAGCCGCCCCAGTAGATGCCGACGAGCGCGAAGCCGAGCAGGTACAGGAAGAACTGTGGCAAACGCCACTCCGCAAAGGGCGGCAGCTGCGGCACTGACTCGCCGAGCCGGCGCAGCACGCGACTGCCGACGATGTAGGCGACGGCCGCGTCGAGCAGGCCCATGACGCCGACGACGAACGGCAGCAGCAGATTGAGGTATGTCAGCGCCTCCTGCACCTGCGCGCGGCTCGCCTCGATGGCTGCCTTGTCCATGCCCATCTGCTCATAGACAGCAAACGTCTCGTCAAAGCTCTGCTGCATGACGTCCATCTGCATGTTGAGCGGGTTGACCGATGTCAAGAGAAACAGCAGTCCGAACGTCAGGAGCTTGCCGGCGACCGACGCGACGAGCGTCGTGCCGAAGGCCTGCGCGCCGGACCATCTGCGCCGGAAGGCGTAGCCGAGCACGAGGCCAGTCGGCCCGAAGGACAGGACCATGCGCAGCGAGATGGTCGGCTCGATGAACAGCGCCATGATGACACCCGAGACGAGGACGGCCATCGCGCCCCAGCGCAGGCCGTGGCGCACGACGAGCACGGTGACTGGAATGGCCCAGACGAGCGAGGCCACGACACCGACCACGGGCAGGTAGACTGCCGCGAGGGCCAGGATGACCGTCAGCGCCGACAAGAGACCACTCTCTGTGAGCGGCGTGATTCTATGTGAAGTCATGTCTTCATCCTTTCAAAACTAAGACTATTCTTCATTATATCAGAAGAACCGGTTCCTGTCTTGCCAGCAGGTACTAAAGCATCTGCCCCTAGCAAAAAGGCCCCGCGCTGCTGCGCGAGGTCTTTCCATAGCAATATACTGCTTTGACCGGTCACTGTGCCTGCGTTGTCACGACGCCGTAGAGCGTCGTATCGGCCTTTGTCTGGATGTAGAGCTCCGTGCCGGCCGGCAGGCGGACATCCTTGCCGTGCACGAAGGCACCGGCCACGATGCCGACAGGACCGAGGACGGCGATGCCCGCGAGGCTTGCACCGGCGGCCATCGCGAGGCTCTTCATCTCTTTCTTGGCCGCTTCGCCGACGTGCGTGTCGACGTAAGTGCCATCAATCGACTTCGTCTTGTTGAAGTCGATGTTGACCTCTGCATTGCGGCCGAAGTTGCGCGCCTGCTTGACCTTCGTCACCGTGCCCTCGCCCGGCAGCCCCTTGGCGAAGACGAGCTTACCGTTGACGATGACATCGTCCGCGACCTTGTAGCGGATCGTGTCGCCAACCTTGAGGTTATCTGAGTCGACCGGCGTGACGAGCGCAATCTTGACGAGCGTATCAGCCGGCACGCGCACCTGGTCGAGCGGCAGGACGGCCGTACCGAACGATGCCTTCGAGAGCGCCGTGAGGCGCTGCTTGTAGGTGCCCGTCCCCGTCTTGCCCATCATGCTCATCTCGAGGTCCGCCATGCGGGAATCGACAGGCTCCATGCTGACCTCGTGGCCGATATTCCACTCGACGGCATTGAGGTCGGCGAGCAGCGACGGCTTCGTGCTGTTCGTGTAGACTTCGTTGTAGATAGCGTTGACGCGCGCCATCATGCTGCCGCTGCGGTGCGAGCCGTCGTAGTCCTTCTCGATCTTGTTGATGCGGTCGACGAGCGCGCCCGTCTGGATGGTACCGTATGTGTCCTTCTCGATCGCGCCGAGTTTGTCCTGGACCGTCTCCGGTGTCGCGGCCGCCGTGATGCCCATCGACGAGACGAAGAATACAGCGCTCATGACGGCGCTGACGAGCTTGCGGAATTTCATGTATCGTTCCCCCTTGACCCGTATTGTCGGGATTCTCCCGGCATTCTGTCTTTGAATGTTGCCTATGTCTATTATTTTGGCATAGATCCTTGGAAATAGCAAGGAAAGCCGCTCATCTTTTTGGGTGGGCGCCCTCGGCCTGCGATTCCTCGTAGAGGCTGACCTTCGTCTCGACGTCATGGTAGCCGGCCGGCTCCGGGTGGATCATGATGTCGAACGTGCCGAGCTCCTCGCGGATGAGCTGCTCGAGTTCATCGCAGATTGCGTGGACCTGTGAGAGATGCATGTTCCCGTCGAACAGCACGTGCACGTCCAGGAGCTTGTAGGAGCCCGAACGGCGCGTCCTGAGGCAGTGGCAGCCCTTGACTTCGGGCACGCTCTCGATGATCTTGCGGATGCGCTGCTCCTCTGTCTCCGGCAGGCTCGCATCCGTCAGCTGCATCGTCGAATCGACAATCATGCGCCAGCCCGCGCGGAAGATGATGCCGGCGACGAAGATGGCGATGACCGGATCGAGCCAGGCCCAGCCCGTGACCTGCATGAGCACGAGGCCCGTCAGGACGCCGACGGACGTCCAGATGTCCGCGCGCAGGTGTAGGCCGTCGGCCTCGAGTGCCTGCGAGCCCGTCTTCTTCGCCACGACAATGAGGCGGTGCGAGACGAAGAAGTTGATGACGATCGAGATGACCATGATCGCGATGCCGTAGCTCAAGAACTCCGGCACGGCCGACGCATGGAACTTGTCCACGGCCTCGTAGACAATGCCGAGCGCGGCCGCCACGATGAGCACAGCCTCGACGGCTGCCGAAAGGTTCTCGTACTTGCCGTGGCCATAGTCGTGCTCCACGTCAGGCGGCGTCACCGACTTGCGCACGGCCCAGAAGGCGATGAGCGCGGCGATGAGATCGACGCCTGAATGGAGCGCCTCCGAGATCAGGCTGACCGCGCCGATGTAGATGCCGACGATGAGTTTGAGGACGACGAGCGTCGTATTCGAGATGATGGACAAGTAAGCTGTCCGCTGCTTCAAGGCAGCATTCCTTGACATGAATATGCCCCCTAAAAAAATCGTTGTGGTATTCCGAGAAAAAGCTGGACAAAGCAGATCTGCCCCGCTATAATGAGTCTGTCGAGCAATCGACATACTCAAAAGCACTTATATTTCATATTGTTTCTTGCTTTTTGGACACGCGAGTGTCTCTTTTTTTTGCCGTTTTTGCAGAAAGAGCCTGCCCCCTGAGGGGCAAGCTCTTTTTATTTCCCTGTCATTCACTGCCTGAAGCATTCGCTGTCATGACGAACTGCACGATCTCATTCATCGGGGAGGTCACGAGGTAGGGCCTCGCTGGCTCTGCCTGGTCGCTCGACTGGAGGACGTCCTTCGTGTCGTAGCGCTGCACCTCCGAGGCGAAGATCTGATATGTCCTCTTCGCGGGGTCGAACTGCATCAGGTAGATGTAGCGGCGGTTGAGGTCGGCCCGTATGACGGCGACGCGCGCCGTCCAGAGCGTCTTCTGCACGTCGTTCTCTACGACCTGATCCGAGGAGATCGAATCCGTGTCGACGTAATACCCCGTCGAGCCATTCGCATCGACAAACTGCATGTTCTCGGCGTAGGCGCGGCTCATGAACACCATCAGGCAGACGGCCAGCAGACAACCGATCTTGCGGATTCCCATCCCTTCATCGTCCTTTCTTCATCCCCATCACGGAGACCTCTTGCAAGCAGGATTCACTATCTCTCTTATTATAGGAAAATCCGCCTGCATCGTCAAGCACTCTGGATTGCGTCAGCAGATGCGCGGCACGAGGTTGCCGAGCGGCATATCGACGATGCGGATACCGCCGATGGCCGTGCGCAGGCCGACCTGGCCCGGCGCCTCGGCCGTGACCTCGCCGATGAGGCAGGCGTCCTTGCCATAGGGGTTCTCGCGCATGACGGCGAGGACCTCATCGGCCTCCTCCGCCGGCACGAAGGCAATGCACTTGCCCTCGTTGGCGAGGTAGAGCGGATCAAAGCCCAGGATGTCGCAGACACCGCGGACCTCCTCGCGGATGGGCAGCGCGTCCTCGTCGATGAGGACGCCGCAGTGCGAGGCCTCAGCGATCTCGTTGAGCACGGCCGCCACGCCGCCGCGCGTCGGATCGCGCAGCACGGCGATGTCCGGCGCGGCTTCGAGCATGGCGCGCGTCAGCGAATTCAAGGGCGCGCAGTCCGTCTTGATGGTATCCGGCAGCTCGAGGCCGTGACGGCCGGCGAGCACTGTCGCCGCGTGGTCGCCGATGAAACCGGAGAGCAGGACCTTCATGCCGGGCTTCACGTGATGCGGCGAGATGGAAGTGCCCGGGATGATGTCACCGATGCCGGCCGTGTTGATGAAGATGCCGTCGGCCTTGCCGCGCTCGACGACCTTCGTGTCACCCGTGACAATCGCGACGCCGGCCTCCTCGGCCATCTCGCGCATCGTGTGCGCTATCCTACGCAGGTCCTCGATGAGGAAGCCCTCCTCGAGGATCATGCCGACCGAGATGTAGCGCGGCACAGCGCCCGTCATCGAGAGGTCGTTGACCGTGCCGCAGATGGCCAGCTTGCCGATATTGCCGCCGTTGAAGAACAGCGGCTGCACGACGTAAGAATCCGTCGTGAAGGCGACCTTGCCGCTCATCGCCACGGTCGCGCCATCGTGCAGTTCATTGAGGTACGGGTTTGAGAACTCCGGCAGGATGACCTCCTGCATGAGTTCCTGACTCATTTTGCCACCGGCGCCGTGCGCCATCGTAATGCGTTCATCTGCCATATGAAAATCTCCCCTGACCGTATTTATACCAAGCAGCGCAGACACCCTCGACCGATACCATGCAGGGGCCGATGGCGTGCGTCGGCACGCATGCCTTGCCGAAGAGCGGGCATTCCTTCGGCGTCACGATGCCGCGCAGCACCTCGCCGCAGCGGCAGCCCGGCTTGTTTTTGCCCATCGGCACGTCGAGCGGCAGCAGCCGCTCGATGTCGTAATCTTTGAAGGGCTCGCACATGCGCAGGCCTGACAGCGGGATGACACCGATGCCGCGCCAGGCCGCGTCAGCCGGCTCGTAGACGAGGTCCGTCGCGTGCTTGGCAGCGGGGCTGCCACCCGCGTGCACGACACTGCCGTACTCGTTCTCGATGCGCGCCGCGCCCTCCGTCACCTGCTTCATCAGGCGGTAGAGCGAGCGCAGGATCTGCAGCGGCTCGAAGCCCGTGACAACGCCCGGCATGTGATATTCCTCGGTGAGGAACTGGAAGACCTCTGTGCCCGTGATGACGGAAACGTGACCCGGCAGGATGAAGCCGTCGACGCGGACATCGGGGTCATCGAGCAGCGCACGCAGTGCCGGCGGCACGAGCTTCTGGGCTGACAGCATGTAGAGGTTGACGATGCCCTGCTGCTTGGCAGCCAGCACCGTCGCAGCAGCCGTCGGCGCCGTCGTCTCGAAGCCGACGGCGAGGAAGATGACTTTCTTTTCGGGATTGTCCTTCGCCACCTGGATGCTGTCGAGCGGCGAGTAGACGATGCGGATGTCCGCTCCCTCTGCCTTGGCCTCCATGAGGCTCGACTTCGAGCCCGGCACCTTGAGCATGTCGCCGAACGTCGTGATGATGGTATCCGAGCGCTTGGCGTAGGCGATGGCCTTGTCCATGTAGTCGTCCGGCGTCACGCAGACGGGGCAGCCAGGGCCCGAGACAAGCTCGACATTCTCAGGGAGCATCTGGCGCAGGCCCGCGCGGAAGATTGCTACCGTGTGCGTGCCGCAGACTTCCATGAAGCGCAGCTTGTGATCTGCGCCCTCAGCCATGCGGCCAATCTCTGCGACGAGGCGCTTGGCGAGCTCGCGCTCTTCTTCTTTTGTCATAGCTGTCATATCTCCGTGCCACCTGCTTCTTCTGCGATGCCGGTGACCGTGCGCGGCGCGCCGTTCATCTCGGCGAGCAGTGCGTTCGTCTCGGCGACTTCTTCTTCCGTGACCTTCTGGATGGCAAAGCCGGCATGCACGAGCACATAGTCGCCGACCTGCGTCTCCGGCAGCAGCATCAGGCTGATATCGCGCGTCACGCCCGAGATATCTACCTTGCCCACTGCGTCATGGATCTCCTTCACCTTAGCAGGAACTGCCAAACACATATCGTTACCTCCATCTCATTTCATCTCTTCGCGGACACATTCCTCGGCGACGACACCGTAGTCGAGCGAGCGGCCCGCTTCTTTCTCGTTCGCCTCGATGCCCCACTCCTTGAGCACATCGATGGCCTCCTGCGCGATGAGCGGCAGGAGTTTTTTCATCTCAGGGCTGAGCTCCACACCCGCCTCGAGGTCATACGGCTGTGCGCCGAGCACGACGACCTCGGGGATCTTGCGGCCCGTGACCGTCAGGAGCGCTAGGACGTCCTGGATGCCGACCTCATGCGCGCTGAGCTTGTCCTGGAAGTGCGCCATGATATCGTCGTTGTGGAAGTAGAAGCGCGTGCCGGGCGCCTGCCCGCCGTTTATGGAGTCGATGACGAGCAGCTTCTTCGTGCCCGTCACGTACTGCGTGAGCTCGATGCCGAGCGTGCCGCCGTCGATGACCTGCACCGACTCGGGGAAGTCGTAGTGCGCATCGAGGTATTCTGCGACGCGCACGCCGAAGCCCTCGTCGCGCAGGATGACATTGCCGACGCCGAGGATCGTGACCTCAGCCGGATGGAGCACATCGTCCATGCGCGGGTCCACCGCGCTGCCATTGCCAAATACGTCTGCCATGTCATTCGCCTTTCTGCTTCGCCGCGACGCGGTCCATCAGCCACTGGCACCAGGCATCGAGTCCCTGGTCCTTCGTGCACGAGACCTCGATGACATCCATGCCCGGATGGAGCGTCGTGATGTCCTCCTTGGCCGCCGCCATGTCGAAGTTGCAGTAAGGCAAGAGGTCTGCCTTGTTGAGCAGCGCAATGGCCGACTCCTTGAAGATCAGCGGGTACTTCATCGGCTTATCGTCGCCCTCCGTAATGGAGAGCACGACGCCCTTGTCGTCCTCGCCGACAGCGAATTCTGCCGGGCAGACGAGATTGCCGACGTTCTCGACGACGAGCAGGTCGAGGTCATCGAGGTCGAGCTTCTGCGCGACCTTCTGGACCATCGGCGCGTCGAGGTGGCAGCCTCCAGCCGTGTTGATCTGGATGACCGGCACGCCGTGCTTCTCGATGCGGTCCGCATCCTTGCTCGTGAAGAGGTCGCCCTCGATGACAGCCATCTTGAGCTTGTCCTTGAGCTTCTCCATCGTCTTCTCGAGCACAGACGTCTTGCCGGCGCCCGGCGAGCCCATGAGGTTGATGACGTACACATTCTTCTCCGCAAACAGCGCCTGGTTCTCAGCCGCCACGCGGTCATTCTCACCTAAGATATTCTTCATGACCTGGATCTCAGCCATTCAATCCACCTCCAGATATTCTACCTGCATCTCGCGTCCCGATACGATCTTGAGGACGCCGTCCTTGCACTCCGGGCACCAGAAATCGTAGTGCTCGATGCGGAAGTCCTTCCCGCACTTCGTGCAGCGGCCGACGAGCGGCACGTGCTTGACCTTGATCTCGGCCCCCTCCGCGAGCGTCCCCTTCGCAATCATATCGAACGAGAACGTCAGGGAGTCGACGACGACGCCCGACATATCCCCGATCAAGAGGCCAATCTCGCGGATGCACTTCGCATCGTTCTGCTTTGCGTAGTCGAGAGCAATGTCGAGCACGCCCTCGGCAATCGCCATTTCATGCATGATACTCCTCCATCAAAAAACGCCTTCCCCGCCATCTTACCTGACAGCCGGGAAGGCGTTCCATCAAATCACCGGTCGATTATAACGCGGCTTCGAGATTACGTGCCTGCAGGACACCGAGGATGTCCATGAGCTTCGTCTTTGCGGGACTGTAATCCACCGTCGTCTCACCGTCGTGCGCATGGATGTGGACGAAGAGCACGCCCGGCAGGCCGAGCAGCGCCTTCTCTACTTCCTTCGCACTCTCTTCCGTATAGCCTTTGACTGTGAACTGGAGACGCGTATTGCCGTTCGTCTCGCCGCAGCCACATTCTTTACACATTGCTACAGTACTCCTTTGTCAATCCTTCTTCTTGGACTTCGGGCCTTCCTCATTGATCTCCGGGGCATCGAGCGGTACGTGCTCGAGGAACTTCACGCCGGAGAACATCGAGGATGCCTCGCCCTCTGCTTCCATGAGATCTGCGCGCAGGACCATGTAGACATGGCCGATGGCGAAGACGATGATGAGCCAGGCAACGATGTGGTGCACCCAGTGCGTGACCATCTCGCCGCCGAGCACGACATTGACCCAGCCAAAGAGCATGCCGCCGATGTTGTTCGGCTCCGTCATGTAGTACATGGCAAAGCCCGTGAGGATCTCGATGAGAACCATCACGTAGAGGCCGACGTACGACGTGCGTGCCAGCGGGTTGCGCAGGTACGGGTCGTGGCCCGGCTTCAGCAGCATGTAGTGCAGGGCGACGTCAATCGTATCGCGGTAGAAGTGGCCCTTCCAGACGCGCGGGAAGAGACGGTCACCCGGATAGCGGATGTAGCCGTAGATGCGCAGGATAAACGCTGCGCAGAACGTAAAGGCCGCGATGAAGTGTATATTCCTTACCCAGTCCATGGACATGGATGTGTACGTCGGCTCAATGCCCATCACAGTCACCGGCTTCGTGATCAGAAGGCCGGTGATGAACAGCGTGACAATCGACAGCACCATGATCCAATGGAAGATCCGCAGAAACGGACTGAACAGGTAGTAGACTTTCCGTTTTTCTTCTTTCATTCTACTATTCCTTTCCTTTCCACCAGGACCCCGGCTCACTTCTCAACGCGCGTGCCAGAGTACGGGTCCGTCGTGATGACATTGATCTTCTCGCCCTTCGCATTGAACATGTGCGTAGCGCAGGCCATGCACGGGTCAAAGGAGCGGACAACCTTGACGATCTCAAGCGGCTTGTCTGCGATCTTGACCTGCGTGTCCATCATGGCCTTCTCGTAAGCGCCGTGGCCAGCTTCGTCGTCGCGCGGGCATGCATTCCAGGTCGTCGGGACGACAGCCTGATAGTTGTCCGTCTTGCCGTCCTTGATGACGATGTAATGCGAGAGCGCACCGCGCGGAGCCTCGTAGAGGCCGACGCCCTTAGCCGTCTTCGGCCACGTCGACGGATCCCACTTCTCCATGTTGGCCGTCTTCGTGTCGCCCGACTTGATGTTGGCGATGAGCTTGTCGAAGAAGAACTTGTTGATCTCTGCATTGAGCTGGCAGTCGAGACCGCGGGCAGCCGTGCGGCCGACCATCGTCGGGAGCCAGACCTCCGGTGCGAGGCCGAGGACCTTCGATACGGCGTCGATCTGATCGAGCATCATCTTCTCAGCCCAGGTCGGCTCGCCGAGCATGCCCTTCTTGGCCTTCGTGTAGATGATGATGTAACGTGCCAGAGGACCGACCTCGCAGAGCTTGCCGCGCCATTTCGGCGTCTTGAGCCAGGAGTACTTGCCCTGTTCGTTGAGTGCCTTCCAGTCCGTCGGCGTGCCTTCCTTCGGTGCCGTGAACTTCGGTGCCGTCACGCCGTCCCACGGGTTGCGGTCGTGCTCACCGTCTGCCGGGTACTCATACCACGAATGCTCGACGCCTTCCGTGAAGACTTCCGGCTGCGTGAGATCTTCTGCGTCGATCTCATAGACCTTCGCTGCATCGATGCCCTTGCCAAAGTCCTCGACAACGCCGTTCGTGCGGACCAGCAGGTTCTTGAAGAAGTCGCCGTTTGCCGTGCCGGAGAACGGCTCAATCGGGTAGGAGCCGTAGCCGAGCACGCGCTCCTTGGCGAGTCCGCCGCCGTCTACGCGGCCAGCCTTGACATAGGCAGCGCCGATGGCGAGGACGTCGGGGATGTAGAAGTTGTTGACGAGCGTGCGACCGAGGTTGATGGCGCGGTCGACGATGCCGAGGCGGGCCGTGTTGACCGGCGCGTTGCCATCTTCCAGCGAGATGGAGCACGGCATGCCGCCGACGCAGTAATGCGGATGCGGGTTCTTGCCGCCGAAGATGACCTGCGGCGTGACGAGATCGCGGTGCTTGTCGAGCATCTCGAGGTAATGTGCAATCGCCATGAGATGAACCTCAGGCGGCAGCAGCTTGTAATCCGGATGATCCCACCAGTTGGCCGAGAAGATGCCGAGCTGGCCGCTCTCGACGATGGCCTGGACCTTGTTCTTGATCTCAGCGAAGTACTGCGGCGTAGCAGCTGGGAACGCATGGTCGTATGCTTCCGTCACCGAGGTGCCCGGTGCGCTGAACGGCAGCTTGTAGGCATTGAGCGCTGCGACCTGCAGGTTGGCCGTCGCGACAGGGTCAGCGGCGAGCGCCTCGACCGGGCTGACCCAGTCGAGTGCATGCAGGTGGTAGAAGTGGACGATGTGGTCCTGTACTGTCAGCGTCGCAGCCATGATGTTGCGGATGTAGTTGGCGTTCTTCGGGATCTTGATGCCGAGCGCATCCTCGACAGCGCGCAGGGAGCCCAGGGCGTGTGCACTCGTGCAGACGCCGCAGATGCGCTGGATGTATGCCCAGGCATCACGCGGGTCGCGGTCCTTCATGACGAGCTCGAGGCCGCGCCATGCCGTACCAGACGAAAGCGCGTCCGTTACCTTGCCCGAACCTTCATCGACCTGCACCTCAACGCGCAGATGGCCTTCAATTCTTGTGATTGGATCTACTACTACGTGTTTCATTTATTCACCTGCTCCCCGTTCTCTTCCTGCTCTTTCGCTGCATCGCGTTTCTTCTTCTGGATGACGCTGGCTGCGCCGTGTGCTGCGACACCGACAGCCGTGACGCCGGCGATGGCTGCGCCGATCTTATCGACGTCGCCGATCGGCTGGCCGAACTTCGGCAGGCGCTCGCTCATCTTACCTTCATCCCAGAAATGCGCATTCGAGCAGCCGATGCACGGTGCACCGGACTGGATCGGATAGCTCATGCCCTGGAACCAGCGCATGTTGCCGCAGGAGTTGTACGTCTCCGGGCCGCGGCAGCCGAGCTTGTAGAGGCACCAGCCTGCCTTCGAGCCTTCATCGTCGTAGCTCTCAGCGAACATGCCGGCATCGAAGAACGGACGGCGGTAGCACGTATCATGGATGCGGTTGCCGTAGAACTGCTTCGGACGACCCTCGCCATCGAGCGGCGGTACCGTGCCGAAGAGAGCGACGTGCATGATGACACCCGTCATGACTTCCGGGATCGGCGGGCAGCCCGGCACATTGACGACCGGCGTCTTGCCCGTGAAGTTCGTGATGCCCGAAGAACCCGTCGGGTTCGGGTTGGCGGCCTGGATGCCGCCCGAAACAGCGCAGGTGCCGTAAGCGATGACAGCTGCGGCATTCTCAGCAGCGCGCTGCAGCGTATGCGTGAACGGATGACCGCCGCTCATGCAGTAGACGCCGTTGTCCTTCGTGCAGGCAGCGCCTTCGACGGCCAGGATGTACTGGCCCTTGTACTTCTGGATGGTTTCCTCGAGATGGGCCTCGAACGGCTCGCCGCTGGCAGCGGAAAGCAGATGATCGTATTCGAGTGCGACCTGGCTCAGGATGACATCCGAAGCGTACGGAGAACCGGAACGGATGAAGGACTCATCGCAGCCCGTGCATTCGTGTCCGTGAATCCAGATGACGACTGGAAGCGGCTTCTTCTCGGCAGCCTCGACGACCTTCTCGAGCTTGTCCGTGCTCAGGCCCATCAGAGATGTCAGTGCAACGCAGCCCTTGACGAAGCTGCGGCGGCTCATGCCTTTTCTGAGATATACATCCCACATACTCTCCCGTTTGTCCACTTTGTTACCTCCTCATGTAATCCTTGCGGATCGTGTGCGACTCCTTTGGCAACGGCGGCTCGTTTCCGTTACAGGCAGAAGGCAGACGCGTTATTGTGGCTTCTCATTTCATTATACGCTGAATAGAGTAAAATATCTATATCTATTCTCCTATCAATTCATTATAAATTTTATTGATGATTGGAATACAATAGATTGAATAAATAAAGAAATAAATAGAGATTATCCAACGTATAATTACTGGGTCGACTACGTTTTTGTTCGCTGTAAAAAGGCAGATTTCCTGCTGTTTATTCTTGATTCTTCTACCTTTACCATTCCTTTTCAGAATCGATGTGATATATATTTCGAATCATCATAAAAAAACTTGAAATATGGAATAAAACGCGCTATACTGGAATACGTCTTGGGGACGTAGCTCAGCTGGGAGAGCGTTCGGTTCGCATCCGAGAGGTCGAGGGTTCAATCCCCTTCGTCTCCACCAAGTAGAATATCGAGCAGGCATATGCCTGCTTTTTTTGTGCCCTGCATTATATGTAACTATTGACTTTACAATTAGCACGTGCTATGCTTGACTCAGTAAGGATTTGACAGAACCTTTTAGCATTTACCATTCAGAAAGGATGATCATCATGACGAAGAAAGAAGTATTGCAGCATGTACAGGGCGTCATCGACGCGCCGAGCGCCTACGCAGGTCTCAAGGAAGTCGCCAAGGACTACCTCGCTTCTGTCGGCAAGGCAGACGAGAAGGAAAAGGCAGAGAAGCTCATCGCCGCCCTGAAGGAATGCGTCGAGGGCATCGACGACGTCCTGCCGTTCTTCGCCTCCGACAAGGCAAAAGAGCTCTTCGGCGAGGAGCAGGCAGCCGCCCTGCTCAAGAAGGGCCAGGAAGTCAAGGCCGCCGGCGGCGACACCTGCTTCTGCCCGGCCTGCACCAACGGCAAATTCGTGCTCGACCATCAGGATTTGCTGCTGAAGTAATTTGAAGTCAGGAGTTATTTAAGGGGAAGCGCAACGAAGAAGGGTGTGGGTTTACATCGTTCAAGGGGAGGGGGCATGTATTTCGGCTTCGTCGCTCCGTTAAATGCGCCCCATGACAGGATGCCAATGTCAAGCTGTTTCGCCGCCTACCGCGGCGCTTTGACATCGGCTTATTAAGAGACTGACGGAGTGGGGCGCAGCCCTGCGGGCGGTCACTTCGCTCCTGCAGGCGAAATACATGCCCCCTCCCTCAGATATGCTTCGGGAACGAGACGTACCTAGGACAGGTTCTCGGCACCCTCGCCCCCTTGCAAAACTTCCTAACACTGCCCTAACAACGTCCCACACGCCCCACAACTTCACATGCAAAAAAGCTGCTGCACCATCGGGTGCAGCAGCTTTTTTATGCTTATTATGAGTTTGTCAGTCCTTGAAGACGCTCATGTCGAGGCTCGTAAAGCCCTGGAGGAATTCCTGGACTTTTGCGGCAATCTCGGCGACGCCGCCCTTCTTGCGGCTCTCGATGTTGAGCGGCATCTGCGGGTCGTGCAGGCTCATGCGCAGCAGGGCCCAGCCATTCGGGAAGACGAGGCGCACGCCTTCGTACGACGGCTTGGCCGCGCGGATGCCGGCCTCGGCGGCGCGCTGCTCGAAGGCTTTGAGCACGTTCTCACCGTAGCTGCGGAAGTCGTCCTCGCCCATGATCTTCATGCGGTACTCGCGGCTCTCGACGGGCTCGCCGAGCTTCTTGACGAGGTCTGCGAGATGGCGTCCCTGTGCCTTGGCCTTGGCGGCGGCAATCAGGAGCTTGACGGCCAGGTAGGCGCCGTCATCGAGGTAGTAGTTCTCGGAGAGGGCGCCGTGGCCGCTCGTCTCGATGGCCAGCGGCGAGATGGTGCCTTCCTTGTTGAGGCGGATGCACTCGTCGATGACGTTCTTGTAGCCGCGCTTGAAGCGCAGATGGCGTAGGCCGAGCTCGCCCTGCAGGAATTCGGTGAGCTCGTCGCTCGTGACAGAGTCCGTGACGATCGTGCTGCCCGGATAGTCCGGCGCGAGGATGGCGGCCATCATGGCGATCAGGGCATTGCGGCTGATCTCCTTGCCGTTCTTGAGGACGGCGCTCATGCGGTCGACATCCGTGTCGAAGATCAGGCCAAGGTCGGCATGGCTGTCGAGCACGGCCTTGCGGATGGCGGCCATGGCCTGCTTGTTCTCCGGGTTTGGGATGTGGTTCGGGAAGTGGCCATCCGGCTCGAGGAAGACGCTGCCCGACGTGTCAGCACCGAGACGGCCGAGCACCTGCGTCGCGAAGAAGCCGCCCGCGCCGTTGCCGGCATCGACGACGACGTGCATTCCCTTGAGCGGCGTGTCGCCCATGTTGAGCGCCGCGCGGATCTTCTTGCGCAGGTGGTGGCAGTAGCGGTCGATGAGGTTGTACTTCTGGACCTTAGAAAGGTCGCCCTTGACCTCTGGATTGCGCGCTGCCGCCTCGAGGATGGCGATGACGTCCTCATGCTCGACGCCGCCGTCCTTCGTGAAGAACTTGAGGCCGTTGCGGTTGTAAGGCAGGTGGCTGGCCGTGATCATGATGGAGCCGTCCATCTTCGTCTCGGGGAATACGATGGACATGAACATCGACGGCGTCGACGCAAGGCCGCAGTCGACCGTCACGACGCCCGCATACGTCAGCGCCTCGAGCACGGCTTCCTTGAGCATCGGCGCAGAAAGGCGTGAGTCGTGACCGACCGCAACGCGCAGGTCCTTGACCCTCTTGCCCGTCTTCTGTGCGAGGAAATCGAGGAAACCGCTCGTGATGCGGTTGGCGGCCTCGGCATTGAGCGTCACCGGCTCGTCGGCCACGCCCTCTATAGAAACACCGCGCACATCGCTGCCATTGGCGAGCTTGAGCAGATTCTTTTCGGATATCGGCATATGATTACCCCCCTGCAAGATTCATTCTTGCTGTTTTCATGTTATTGCTACTTCTCTCTATTCCATAGCCACTCTACAAAATCCTGCTTGCAAAAGGAGAAAGACCGACAGCAAAAAGAGGCCATCACCCATGGTGATGGCCTCTTTTTCATGCTTGAGAGCCAATCAGCCCTTCTTGCTGCCGAGCACGATCTTGGAGAAGATTGCGAGCGACGCAGCGAAGACGGCCAGACCGAGGTATTCGGCCGTGCCGGCGAAGTCCTTGCCGACGATGGCCAGCGGCGCTTCCGAGCCGCCGTTCGTGACAGACGCGACGATGACACCGGCGAGCACGACACCGACGATGGACTCGCCGACGATGAGGCCCGAGGCGAACAAGGTGCCGCGGCGGAATCCAGCCTTTGCCTCTTCCTCACCGTGCTTCTCCTTCATGTGCTTGCGCAGGAAGTAGCCGAGAATGGCGCCGACGACGAGCGGGGTCTGCACGGAAGGCGGCAGGTAGATGCCCATGCCGACGGCGAGCGGCGGCAGGCAGAGGTTGCGCGTCGTGCGCTTGAGCAGCTGGTCGACGACAACAAGGATGACGCCGAGGCCGAGGCCCATGTAGATGTACTCCCAAGCCAGCGTACTCGAGAAGATGCCCTGTGCGATTGTCGTCATCAGGGCTGCCTGCGGAGCGGCGAGTGCCTGCGACGGGTCCATGTCAGGACGCGGCAGGGCGCCCGGGAAGCCGTACGCCTCGTAGAGCAGATTGAGGACCGGCGCGATGACGAGCGCGCCGACGACACAGCCGAGCAGCAGGGCGACCTGCTGGCGCCACGGCGTAGCGCCGACGAGATAGCCTGTCTTGAGGTCCTGCATGTTGTCGTTCGAGATGCAGGCAATCGCCATGATGATGGATGTCGTGAAGATGGCCGTAGCCGTCGCGAACTTCTCACCGCCCGGCATGGAGAAGATGCCGAAGGACGAGCAGAGCGCATACATGACGAGCGAGGCCACGATGATGGCGAGGATGCCGATGCCCGAGATTGGGCTCGAGCTCGTGCCGACGAGGCCGGCCATGTAGGCGCAGGCAGCGGCCACGAAGAAGCCCATGAGGATGGCAACGCCGACGCCGACGAGTGTGAACGTCAGGTTCTCCGAAACCGGCAGGCCCTCCGGGCTGACAAATGCATAGAAGATGCCCAGGAGCCCCATGACCGTCACACTGAAGACCATTGCGATGCTCTGGACGCTCATATCGATGTCCATGCGATGCTTGCCCTTATCCGAGTCCGGCGCATGCATGGCAGCCAGCGACTCCTTGACACCGTCGACGACCGGCTTCGCGAGCATGATGAGCGTCCAGACGGCCGCGACGCCCATGGCGCCGGCACCGATGAGGCGGACGCGCTCCTAGTAGACCGTGCCCGCAAACTTCTGCATCGTCATGCCGTCCGGAAGCGCCCCTGTGATCGTGTAGTACGGCACAAAGCCGGCCCAGGCAATAAGGATGCCGACGAGCATCGAGAGGCCCGCCGCAATGCCGATGAGGTAGCCAGCGCCGACGAGTGCCGTTGAGTAACCGAGCGGCAGCTGCGTCATGCCGCGGCCGACCGGTATCCAGAGCGAGAGCTCCGAGCCGAGCACCTGCAGGGCATTCGTGCAGAAGGCGATGACACCGGCGAGCACGCCGCCCGCGCCGATCTCCTTGATGCCCGAACCGCCCTTCGACTCCTTGGCCGACTTTTCGTGGCTGCCGACCTTGAGGATCTCAGCCGCTGCGACGCCCTCCGGGTAGGCGAGGTCGCTGTGCACGACCATCGCGCGGCGCAGAGGGATCGTGAAGAGCACGCCGAGACAGCCGCCGCAGGCCGAGACGAGCAATGTCTGCCAGAACTCGAAGCCCTGCCAGTAGCCGATCATCAGCATGCCCGGGATGATGAAGATGATGGCAGACAGCGTGCCAGCGGCCGATGCCTGCGTCTGCACCATGTTGTTCTCGAGGATGTTCGAGTTCTTGGCCATCTTGAGCACAGCCATCGAGATGACAGCTGCCGGGATGGCCGACGAGAAGGTCAGTCCGACCTTGAGTCCGAGGTAGACGTTCGATGCCGTGAAGATGACCGTCAAGAGAGCACCGAGCAGCATGCCGCGGACCGTGAGCTCCGGCAGCCGCAATTCGTGCCGCATGAACTCATTTTCTTCCTGTTTCATGTAAATAGCTCCTTATCCGGAACGAGTCCGGTAAATTATGTTTGTACGTCTAGGGCGCACAAACACAAAGTCTATTATATCATAATATTTGACAATGTAAATCAAATATTCAGATGACAGGAATGTATTCAATGTACAAGTACCGAGAGGATCGTGTAGAGGCAGGTGATGTAGAGCAGGACAAAGATCAGCCGGCGGATGAGCGCCTTGGGCACGTAGGCGAAGATGGCGTGGCCGATGAGGATGCCCAGCACGAGCGCCGGCAGCAGGTAGATGCACTCGCCGAGGGCCGGCGCAATCGGCAAGCCGCCGAGCTCATAGCTCGTCAGGGAAGTCACATTGCAGAGGAAGAAGAATACGAAGCAGGTCGCCCGCATGACCTCGACGGTCATCCTGCTGTGGGCCAGATAGATGAGGAACGGCGGACCGCCCATGCCGGCCGTGATGGATGTGAAACCCGAGAAGATGCCCGTGATCCACGAGTTGCGCGGGCGCTCGCGGATGCGCAGGTGCAAGGCCTGCATCGTGCCGAGCGAGAAGAGCACGATAGCGCTGATGAAGACCTTGAGCATCGCGCTCGAGGCGTGGTCGAAGGCCCAGAAGCCGAGCGGCTGGCCGCAGAGCACGCCGAGGTAGAGCCAGAAGACCAGGCGGAGATTCGCCGTGCGCAGCGCAAAGAGGCCCTGGCAGAAATTGGCACAGCAGGCCAGGAGCAGCATGATCGGCACGGTGAGCTTCGGATCGTAGAAGATCATCAGCAGTGGAGCCGCCACGATGACGAGGCCAAAGCCTGTGATAGACTGCAGGACGGCCGAGAAAAAGATGACAAAGGCTGGTGCCAGATGAGCCTCGAGGCCCACGAGATAAGCGGTCAGCATGTAGATTCCCCCTTTTCCCTCTATCATAGCACCACATGGCTGAGCCGGTCACGCAAAAAAGCCCTGCTCCCCGAATAGCGGGAAACAGGGCGCATGGCGCTTGTCAGTCGCCGAAGAATTCGTTCTCTGCGGCGATGCAGAGCATGTGGTAAACCGGCAGGTGGAGTTCCTGGATGCGGAACGTCTCATCGTCCGGCACACAGATCGTGATGTCCGCGAGGCCGCGGCTCTTGATCTTGCCGCCCGATTTGCCCGTCAGCGCGATCGTGCGGACGCCCTTGACCTTGGCCATCTGCAGGGCGTAGATGACGTTCGTCGAGTTGCCGGAAGTCGAGATGGCGAGCAGGACATCGCCCGCGTCACCCATGCCCAGGAGCTGCTGGGCAAAGGAGAGGTCCGGTGCCTGGTCGTTGGCAAAGGCCGTGTTGAGCGCGACCTGGTTGACCATCGAGAGAGCCGGCAGCGCGCCCTGCAGGTTCTCCATGAAGTAATCCGCCTCCTCCGGGCAGACGGCACGCATCTTCGCTTCCATATCGTCATCGAGCTTGCGCGGCAGCAGGAAGCCCTTCATGAGTTCGCCGACGATGTGCTCGGCGTCTGAAGCGCTGCCGCCGTTGCCGCAGACGATGAGCTTGTGGCCGGCTGCATAGCTCTCGCAGATGGCCTTGACGGCCTCGATGAGGTCATCGCGGCAAACGGAGAGGGCAGGATAACGTGCGATGAGGTCATCGACCTTCGCAAGTGTGGATGTTTTGGGCATGAGATACACTTCTTTCTATGCGTAGGAACGATATATCAGCGATTGCGGTAACGGTCAGCCGTGGACTTCGACTCGTAGTCGTTGCCGCGCGGCTTGATATCTTGGATTGGCGTGCGCATCTGCTGGCCGTCCATCGACTGCTGGCGCATCTCAAGGTCCTGGCGGTGATCGCGCGGGCTGCTAGCGCTCGTCTTATTGCCGCGGAACTTGTTCCAGAGCCAGCGCACGGCCATGATGGCGACGACGATCAGCAGGCCGTTCATCAAGAGGCCCAGGATGTCGGCAAACATGCCGCTGCCCATGCCGAAGAGATGCGAGAGCATCGAGCCGAGCAGCATGCCGCCCGCAAAGATGCCGATGCCGCGCATGATGCTGCCGAGGCGGCTCGAGCTCTGCGCGTTCGTGCTGGCAGCGGCCGTGTTCGACTTCGCATTTGCGGCCGGCGCATTCTTGTCGAGGCTCTTGGCGTCCTTGGACGGCGCATACGAAGAGCCATTGCCCGAGACTGACTTGCTCGTATTAGCATTATTCGTCGCGCCAGCGGCCGGAGCCTTCGGCGCCGGAGCCGATTTCGGGATGCTCATCTTCGCGCCGCCCTTGGCCGCATAGGCCATGCTCACGAAGGACGCAGAAGCGGGCAGGACCGGTGCAGCGGAAAGAACCATGGCACCGACCATGAGAGCTGACAGTGTCTTCTTGATATTCATCAACGATTCTCCTTTATATCAAACAAAAATACAAAATGTCTTCTGTATCCATCACTCTTCCCGGTACGACTTGATGTCCTCCGGGAAGGCGTAGATCTCGCCGATCGTGTCGAGCTCGCCCGACAGATAGCGGTCGATGTCATCGACATCGATGTAGAGCTTGCAGTCAATATCGAGATAGCCCTGCTCCTTGCCGCCCGACAGGTCGCGGATGGCCATGAGTTTTTCGCGGAGCTTCAAGAGCTCACTGCGCGTCGCGTGGATATCGAGCTTGATCTGCGGGACGCCGTATTCCTTGAGTACCTCATCCATCGTCATGCGCTTTGACATATATGTCATCCTCTCTTTTATCTTTGACTTTTTGATGTTTACATTTTATCGAACCATGCTGAATACTTCCTGAAAAAATGGAAATCCCACGAGACGCGGCAAGACGTCAGAGCTTCTTTTCCGCCGCTTCTTTTGCCAGCAGGCGGTCCAGGATGCGCTGCAGCTGGCGCTTCTGGCGCAGGTGCGACTCGTACTCGAGGTCATTCGAGTCGATGCGCATGCGCTCCTTGAGCAGGTCGATGCTGGCCTGCAGGCGCCGGACGGCTTCATTCTCTGCCATAGTATGACTTCCTTTCGTGATTTGCTCTTGTTCCCTATTATACAGGAAAATAAAGGCGCCGACAATCGAGAAGGCCGGTCAGATTTTCCCCAGCAAATCATGGTATACTGGAGTCAATGTACAAAGAATCCAAAACATGAGGTGATATGATGATCGATTTCCACGAACTGCAGCAGCGCGACCTGCAGGCCATCGGGCAGCAGAAGCAACGCCTGCAGCGCCTCGTGCTGCTGCGCAGCGCTTCCTTCCTCGCCATGATCTTCGCCTTTGCCGCGGGCTTTGACGGGCACCGCCTCGGCACACTCCTCGGCGTCCTGCTGCTCGCCGCCTTCCTGCTGCTCGTCCGCCGCCACCAGCAGGCCTCCTTCGAAAAGCTCTTGACGGAGAGCCATCTCGGCTGCGTGCAGTCCTTCCTCGACCGAAAGTCGGGCAAGTGGCGCGGCTTCGCAGACGACGGCCACGACCTCATGCGTGAAGACCGCCCACAGGAAGCCGACCTGCCCATCCTAGGCCGCGCCTCTCTCTATCAGTATCTCACGTCTGCGCGGACAAAAGCCGGCCGCCAAAAGCTCGCCAGCTGGCTCTCCCCCTTCCCCGAGTCCACCGACGCAATCCTGCTGCGCCAGCAAGCCGTCCGCGAGCTCAGCGAGTCTCCACAGGAGCTCCTGGCCCTCGAAGCCCGCAGCCACCTGCTGCCGCTCGGCACCGACCTCTCGGATTTCTGCACGATGCTCGAGCAGGATAACGTCAGGAAGAGCACAGCCCTGCGCCTGCTCTCCTACCTGCTGCCGGGCCTCTCCTTCATCGCGCTCGCGCTCTCCCTCGCAGGCCAGCTGGACATCACCGTGCCGGGCCTGCTCTTCTCGCTGCAGCTGCTGCTCACCTTCCTGCTGCTGCGCCGCAGCCAAGCCTTGCTCGCCCCGCTCATGGCACTGCCGCAGGAACTCAGCGTCTACGAGCAGCTGCTCGCCAAGATGGAAGCGACAGACTACAAGAGTCCGCTGCTGCTCACCATCCAGAAGAACATGCGCGAGCAGCGCGCCTCAGAGGGACTGCACCGCCTTGCAAAGCTCGCCGACCTCGCCGCCATGCGGCGCAACATCTTCTTCTTTCTCGTGGCCAACGCCGCCTGCCTCTATGACCTCCACTGCACGGCGCGCGCCTTCGCCTGGAAGGAAGCCTGCGGCCGCCAGCTGCGCCGCCACCTCGCAGCCTGGGCCGAAGTCGAAGCCCTGCTCTCCCTTGCCACGCCCGCACTCACGCGCAAAACCTTCTGCTGGCCTAGACTGCGCGCCGGCAGCCCGAGCCTCGAGGCACAGGCAGTGACACCGCTGCTGATTGAAGAAGCAAAGGCCGTGCCGAACGACGCCGCCTTCCAGGCCGGCACCTGCATCATCACGGGCTCGAACATGAGCGGCAAGACGACGTACATGCGCACGCTTGCCACCTCCGCCATCCTCGCCTACGCCGGCGCCCCCGTCTGCGCCAAAGCCTTTGCCTTGACGCCGATGGCGGTCTACACCTCCATCCACGTCAGCGACGACCTCTCACGCGGCATCTCGACCTTCTACGCCGAGATCCTGCGCATCCGCCAGATGGTCGAAGCCAGCCAGGAAGAGCGCCCTCTCCTGCTCTGCATCGACGAGATCTTCAAGGGCACGAACTCCGCCGACCGCATCACAGGAGCCGCCGAAGCCATCAAGCGCCTCACGCGCGACTGGTGCATCACCCTCGTCACCACCCACGACTTCGAGCTCTGCGACCTCCAGTCGCCAAATGGCCTGCCTATCGAGAACTTCCACTTCGAAGAGTCGTACCAGGATGACAAGATCCACTTTGACTTCAAGATCCGCCCCGGACGCTGCCACACCACCAACGCCCGCTACCTGCTCAAGATGGCCGGCATACTCTCCTGAAACACAGGAGAATCGCATCACAAAAGCGGTAAGCTGCAAGTATCTATGAACTTGCGGCTTACCGCTTTTTCGCAAAAATGAGCGCGCAGGGAGGTATTTCGGCTTCATCGCTCCGCTGAATGTGCCCTATGACAGGCCTCCCATAGAAGCCGCCTCGCCGCCTGCCACGGCGTTCCGACATCGCATGCTAAGCTGCTTTTGGTCAGGGCACAGCCCTTCGGGCAAATCGCTCCGCTCTTGCAGGCGAAATACCTCCCTGCGCTCAAACGCTAGAGCAGCGCCGCAAGACGATACTGCCTGCGAACCGCCATTCCAGCGACTTGCCATCGCGAAGATTGGATATAGCAGCTTCCGCACGAAGGGGCAGGGTGGACATAAGCGAAGCGTTCGGCAATCTGCGTGAAGAATCGATTTTTTCCCCACCAAGACCCTGGCAAAAGAGCATCGTCCAAGCGAAGCGCGTTTCGCGCTTTTGTCAGGATGCATTGAAAGGGAAAAAATCGATTTAGCAGATTGCCGCCGCGCAGCGCTGTCCCCCCTGCCCCTTCGTGCGAGTAGTACTACACCTTACTTCTGGAATCTAAAAGCTGCTTTGCCCGGATAGACCGCACTTGCGCCGAGCTCTTCCTCGATGCGCAGCAGCTGGTTGTACTTGGCGACACGCTCCGAGCGGGACGGGGCGCCCGTCTTGATCTGGTTCGTGTTGAGCGCGACAGCGAGGTCCGCGATCGTCGTGTCCTCCGTCTCGCCCGAGCGGTGCGAGACGATTGCCGTGTAACCCGCCTCATGCGCCATCTTGATGGCCTCCAGCGTCTCCGACAGCGTGCCGATCTGGTTGAGCTTGATGAGGATGCTGTTGCCGCAGCCGAGCTCGATGCCCTTCTTCAGGCGCTTCGTGTTCGTGACAAAGAGGTCATCGCCGACGAGCTGTACCTTGTCGCCGAGCTCCTTCGTCATCTTCTGCCAGCCTTCCCAGTCCTCCTCATCGAGGCCGTCCTCAATGGAGTAGATCGGGTACTTCTCGATGAGGCTCTTCCAGTGCGCGATGAGCTCATCCGACGTGAACTCCTTGCCCGACTTCGGCTGCTTGTAGAAGCCCTTGCCCTTCTCGCTCTTCCACTCCGACGAAGCCGCATCCATCGCCAGCACGAAGTCGCGACCCGGCTCGTAACCCGCATTGCGGATGGCCGTCAGGATGTGCTCGATCGTGTCCTCGTCGCTCTTGAGGTTCGGAGCAAAGCCGCCCTCATCGCCGACAGCCGTCGTCTGCCCTTCCTTCTTGAGCAGCGCCTGCAGCGCATGGAAGACCTCCGTCGCCCAGCGCAGTCCCTCGCGGAAGGACGGTGCGCCGGCCGGCATGATCATGAACTCCTGCGTGTCGACCGAGTTCGTCGCATGCGCGCCGCCGTTCAAGATGTTCATCATCGGCACCGGCAGGTGATTGCCGCTGATGCCGCCGAGGAAGCGGTAGAGCGGGAGGTCGAGCGATACGGCCGCGGCCTTTGCCGCTGCGAGCGAGACGGCGAGGATGGCGTTCGCGCCGAGGTTCGACTTGTCTTCCGTGCCGTCGAGCTTGAGCATGATGGCATCGACCGCATAGATGTCCGACGCATCCGCGCCGATGAGAGCCGGGGCGATTTTTTCGTTGATATTCGCGACAGCTTTCGAGACGCCCTTGCCGCCGAACTTCGCCTTGTCGCCGTCGCGGAGCTCGAGCGCCTCGAACTCGCCCGTCGAAGCGCCCGACGGAGCAGCGGCGCGGCCGACGGAGCCGTCCTCGAGCGTGACTTCTGCCTCGACCGTCGGATTGCCGCGCGAATCGATGATTTCACGGCCGATGACCTGCATGATCTGTAAGTATGCTTTCATGGGGATTACCTCCTGATATTCGTTCTCATTTACAAATCCAGTATAACATAGATGAGATTTGTTTTCAATAGTGACCATCACTTTTTTCTTCGCCTTTATTATAAGGAAAGAGCATCGCTGTGTTCTGTCACAAATGCGACAGAACGCTAAGAAAAATTATGCGGTATGCACTTTAGTCAACTACCCGCGACTGAAGTCGCGAGCTTGAGGGAATCTTTCGATACCTCAATTTGCTTAGATAGGCCAGGCTTACTGCATTCGCAGTCTTGCGAGGTACAGCAGAGGTCCGGTAATTACCAAAGCCATTAGCGTCCGCAAGTTGCCAAACGGACAAGATAGGTTTGCATCAATGCATGGATACGAGCTTTGCTTTGGCTCGCGCCAGGATGTTCTTGGCCGCATTCACGTCGCGAATGTGGTGTATCCCACATTTCGGGCAGATCCACTCGCGGTCCTTGAGCGTCAGTTTCTCTTTGCCGCTCATGATATGGCCACAAGCGTGGCAGGTTTGTGTCGTATTCCGCGGGTCGACGGTGACGAAGTTCTTGCCGTATAGTGCTGCCTTATAAGTCAGCATACTAAGGAACATCCGCCAGCCATTGTCTTGGATGCTCATAGCCAAGGCATGGTTCTTCAGCAAGTTCCGGCTCCGCAGTTCTTCTGCTGCGACCAGATCGTGGTTCTTGATCAGTGTCGCGGAAGTGCGGTGCAGGAAATCTCTGCGGCGTTGCATGACTTGTGCCGTGAGCCTGGCGACGAGCAAGCGCTGTTTCTTGACGTTCTTTGCCTCACGGAGCGGGCGATGCTCTTTCTTGGCACGGACAATCCGACGGCTCAGCTTGCGCTGTGCGTTGGCCAGCCGTCGTTTCTGCCTGCGGTAATAACGAGGATTGGCCACAATCTCGCCATTCGAGTCGGCATAGAAGTTCTCGACGTTCAGGTCGATGCCAATCTCTGCCTTTGTTTTCGGGCTGGTCTTCACGAACGGTTCATCGGAGCCGAGTTGGAATGACGCAAAGTAGCGGTGCCGACTGTCTTTCGTGATGGTAATCGTGCCGATGCGGACTTCCTTCATGGCAAAAAGTCGGTCCAGTATTTTACGCGAGCCTTGGCAGCGGATGCGTTTGAGCTTGGGCAGCATCAGATGATGCTTGTCGAGGAAGCGGGCGTTACTGGTAAACAGAGAAATTTCCGTACCCTTGCTGTAATGCGGATTCGTCTGATACGACTCGACGGACGTTTTCTTGTGGAAGTTCGGCACACCAGCATGATGGACGGCACGGAACTGCTTCCAAGCACGTTGGTAATTCTGCCGTGCATTGGCAATGGACTGCGCATCGATATCGGGATGCCGGAGCCATGGATAGCGGTCTTTCAATGCTGTTACCGTGCGGATTCGCTCGCGCAGTGCCTCGATGCGCTTCTCGATGAAGTCGATGTAGATGCTCCGTCTGCCGAATCGTGCGATCTCCTTGTTCACAGCGACATGTTCATTGTAGACGCAGCGTGCCGCATCCGCATTGCGTCGAATCATCTCTTTCTGTTGCTGGCTGGGGTAGATGCGGACTTTCAGGCCGTAATGATAGGCATAATCCGCCATCTTCTTATGTTCCATTTTATTCGCCTCCTTCCTACTTCTATTATACAACATATGAGATTGCCTAACAAGCAATATATCGCTATAATAAAAGAAAAGGAGTGTGATACACATGAAACG
>NZ_DGWR01000019.1:0-10796 GCF_002395285.1 Mitsuokella sp. UBA4253
TCCCCTTCAAAAAGCCCATAAAATTAGACACGCTAATCTTTGGCGGTACCTCAACTAAAATATGGATGTGGTCAGGACAGGCCTCGGCTTCTAACAAGTTCACCTGTTTCCACCGACACAGTTCCCTTAAGATTTGACCAATCTCGTACCGCTTCTGACCATAAAAGACCTTTCTTCTGTATTTAGGGGCAAATACAATATGATATTTACACTCCCATTTTGTATGTGATAAACTATGTACATCGTGATCTTTCATTACGATATACCTCCTTTGTCGTATTGGTTGCAGTTGACGGACCGCAACTTCATACTTCAAGGGAGGTTTATTAAATCCTTTAAAGACTCATCGCTAAAGCTTTATCGAGCCCCTGGTCTAACCAGGGGTTTTCTATATACAAGAAGGCCGTGTGTCATTTGCCACACGGCCTTCTGTTCATCCTATGGAAGCGTGATGTCAATCAGCCCTGATCTTGGAGTCCGGCCAGGTAGTCGAGCGATACATGGTAGTACCTTGCCAGCTTCACGAGGTTATCAACCGAGATTCGGCGCTTGCCAAGCTCGTACATGCCGCACGCGACCTGACTGCAGCGGAGGACCTTCGCCACATCTGTCTGCGACAGATTGTTGGCCTGGCGGAGTTCTCGCAGCCGCTTGGACCACACGGCGACATTCCTTGTCATCTGCGATGTCTTCTCCTTTCCAGCCATCAGCCCTGACTCTTGTCGAGCTTGGCAAGGATTTCCGTCATCTTCTGCTCGAGAGCATCGATGCGCTTATCCTTGTCGGCATTGTCCTTCTTGAGCTCGTCGGTCCCCTTCGACTGTGCGTCGATGACTTTGGCCATCTGCGTCTTCGTCAGAGCATGGTGGTCCGAGCCGCCCGGGCCGAACTTGACGGTCACGCCCGCATTGAGGCCCACATCGCCATTGCCGAACGAAACGCCGAAGCAGAACAGGCTGTTCTCATCCGGCTGGTAGAACGCGCCAACCGCGCCTGCATTCGAATTGCGGTAATGGCCGTAGCCAAGCGCGAACTGCGCTTTGTCGTCCGGATCGAATTCCTGTATCGGATGCAGCGCCGCCAGGGCATTGCTGCCCGCCGCCGCACGGCTGATGTCGTTCTCGATGAGGCGGCTCGTCGTCTTGAGGCCAGTGTCCAGCGCGGACAAGTTCTGGCCGACGGTATTGTTTTCCTTGATTATGGATTCAAATCACATGCATCTAACCACGCCCAGAATGGCCAATTGAGTTAGAATTCACTGTCGACGGTTGGAGAGCTTGCGCGTACCTTTCCGCCGTGCTATAATAGACATAGAAAAAGAGGCCACCGTAGACGGTTGTCCTCAACTGTTGATCAAAAAGATGACCGTATAGTTGTGAGCTTGGCGGTCATTTTTTGTGCTTCTGTCTTTCCCGAGAGCGTAGCCCAGAGAAAAGCAAGCAATCGCAAATCCGAGGACATTCATGACAATGCCATAGAGCGTTCCTTCGTTCATGCGCATCCCCTCCTTCCAGTTGAGATCTGCCGCAAAGCAACAGTCCGCTGTGGAGGGCGTACAAAAATCCCTCCATCGTCAAACATCAAAGTAATCTGATAGAGAGGACAACCGCCTACCGTTGGTGGCCATCGGGAGCAAGCATGCTCCCGATTCTTTTATTATAGCATACGATTTCGGCAAAGAGAATGCATCATCAACAACATCAAGAGCTACAGCATCTTCGTCCAGAAGGTCCGCGATGGCCTGCAAAACGGGCTCGAACTCAGGACGGCTATCCGTCAGGCCATCACTTACCTGTAAGCGTCATCACCGATTCTACCAGCCTCTCACTCGAAGAAGTCCGCAAGATTGCCAGGGATAACGGGCTGGCTTTCTGACAGAGCGCAACGGTGAACAACGAATGCATAAAAAATCAAGAGGCATAGGAGCCGCAACTCCTATGCCTCTTGTTGTACTTGTAACAAAATCTCTTGCTGTGTCAGGGAATGGAGCGGAAATGAACGGAGATGACGTTTCCCATGGGGGGCTGCTCGTCCTGTTTCTTCCCGGTTGCCTGGATCCGGCGCAGATGTTTCACATTGTGTCCTATCTTGCCCGGACGCTCTTTTTTCTGCAGCAGTTCGAGCATGTTGAGCTGCTGCAGGACGCTCTTGAGTGTGCCGCTCTTCCTCGCCCGGCGGATTTTCTGCGCGAGCAGGATGAGGACGGCGTCTTCGACTTTGGCAAGGTTCGCATTGTGCTGCGGGCCAAGGCCGAGTTCTTCTGCCATTCCGATTTTCCTGAGGTAATCTGCGAGGCTGCCGCGCGCAAAAGCGAACGCCATCCTCTCGTGAAGACGGACTGCTGCACGTACCATGATTCCGTCCAACCTCACATCAAAATCAGTATGTCTCATAGGAACACACCCTTTCTGATGAATCAGAATCATCGTTTTGCTTGTCCTGCCAGAAGGAGTTGCCTTCTGGCAATTCTTTCCTACGCTCTTATTTCGCGGCAAACAAGAAAAATCCTGCCGGAATGCGGTGCTTTCGGCAGGATTTTTTATATAAGAAAGGACCCTTTGCGGGGCCCTCCATTTGGGGATACATCAAATCTATGGGGTTATGAGGATTCGAGTTATATGTTCAGGATACCTTATTTGGTGTCCATGATGGCTTCCGGGCCGCGATCGCCGGTGCGGATGCGGACGGCATCGGTGAGCTCGTAGACGAAGATCTTGCCATCGCCGATGTTGCCTGTGCGCACGGCTTTCTGTGCAACTTCGAGCACGCGCTCGACCGGAATCTCACAGACGACGGTCTCGAGCTTGATCTTCGGGACGAGGTTGATGTCGTATTCCTTGCCGCGGTAGACTTCCGTGTGGCCTTTCGACAGGCCGCAGCCGAACACCTGGCTGACGGTCATGCCGAGCACGCCGATATCGTTGAGTGCCTGCTTGAGTTCTTCGAGCTTGCTGGCACGTGTGATGATTTCTACTTTCGTGATCTTCATAGCTGCCTCACTCTTTCTGCGTACTTAGAATCGTGTTTGCGAGCATCTCGCTGGAGTTCTCGAGGGATGCAATCGGGCTGCCGGCCATCATGGCGCTGGCATAGCCGCGCTCGCCGTGCTCGACGACATCGAGCCCTGCGATTTCTTCCGTCTCGTCTGCGCGGACCTTCATGAAGTGGCTGACAATCTTGAATAGGATGTACGTACCGACAATGGCAAGAGCATAAGCAACGATAACCGAAACGACCTGAGCGAAGAGCAGGTGCGTTTCGCCGTAGAAGAGGCCGTCAGCACCGGCCGGGTTGACTTCCGTCGTAGCCCAGAGGCCCGTTGCGATGGAGCCCCAGGTACCGCCGATGCCGTGAACACCAAAGGCATCGAGCGAATCATCGTAGCCGAGCTTCTCTTTGAGGACAGCGACGGCGAGGTAGCAGACAATACCACCGATAAAACCAATGGCGAGCGCCGGCATCGGCTTTACAAAGCCGGCAGCTGGCGTGATGGCAACGAGGCCGGCGATGCAGCCGGAAGCCGCACCGAGGATGGTCGGCTTGCCGTTGCGGTACCACTCAACGAGTACCCAGGAGACCGTTGCAGCAGCAGCTGCTGCCTGCGTCGTGACGAATGCGTTGGCGGCGAGGCCGTTTGCGCCGAGAGCCGAGCCGGCGTTGAAGCCGAACCAGCCGAACCAGAGGAGTGCTGCGCCGAGAACCGTCATCGGCAGGTTGTGCGGGATCATGGCGAACTGGCCGTAGCCGCGGCGCGTGCCGAGCAGGATGCAGATCGTCAGGCCGGACACACCGGAAAGGATGTGGATGACGAGGCCGCCGGCGAAGTCAAGCGCGCCGAGCTCTGCGAGGAAGCCGCCGCCCCATACCCAGTGAGCCATCGGGTTGTAGATGAAGATGGCCCAGAGCAGAATCAGGACAGCAAAGGCTGCGAAGCGCATGCGCTCTGCGAACGCGCCCGTGATGAGGGCCGGCGTGATGACGGCGAACATGCACTGGAAGGCGACGAAGGCGAGCTCCGGGATCGTGCCGTTCTCGAGGACGTTGAGGCCGACACCGGCAAGGCCGACCTTGTCGAGGCTGCCGATGAAGCCGCCGATGTCCGTGCCGAACGTCATGGCATAGCCGAGGATGACCCACTCAACGGAGATCATCGCGATGATGAAGAAACTCTGCATGATGGTTGTCAGGACGTTCTTGCTGCGGACCATGCCGCCGTAGAAGAACGCGAGACCAGGTGTCATTACAAAGACCAGGGCTGCACTGATGAGCACCCAGGCCGTATCGCCAGTGTCAATCATAAGAATCCATTCCTTTCCATTAGCTCAAAAAGATTGCAACGCTTGGAAAATATAATAGCTTTTTCCGTTCCATTCACCCGCCGCTGAATCAGGGCCAAATGCAAAAGGCGTCCAGCGGCATGAGCCTCGATGAGGTTTCTCATGCCCGCCGGACGCCTTTGTCCATTCCTGGCCGCTGTTTGTTTTGGGGATTTCAACGGAAAGTGTACCAGCCAGTGAACAGAAAAGCCCCGAAGAATCCGGTACCTGATTCTTCGGGGCTCCATTGCCTCTTGCTGATGTCTCTATAATAGCAGGACCTCCTGCATTCGTCAACACTCGATTTACATGTATACAGTATTTCAAATGATCTGAGTGATCTGAGCGGCACAAGCTCACTCTAACAGGCCATGCTTCTTGACGATAAGGTCGTACGTACCGTCCTCGCGCTTCTTGACGGAAAGGACCTTATGGTCCTCGTCCTTGAGGCTGCGCGGCACATTCTGGATCGGCTCGCCGTCATTGAGATGCACGGCAAGCGTCTGGCCGTCTTCGAGATCTTCGAGGGCCAGCTTGACTTTGACAAAGGTGATGGGGCAGACGACATCCGTGATGTCGATCGTGCCGTCGGTCTTCATTGCTTCACTCATAATACTTTCTTTACCTCCTCTTCCAGCTTGTCCCAGCCGACGCGGTCCAGGCAGTTGGCAAAGCGCTCGCTCGGCTTCGCGTACTTCTCAAAGAAAGCCAGCGTCGTGTCGACGAGTTCGTAGAGTTTCTCCTCTTCAAAGACGATCGGCAGGAAATGGCGGCCAATCGCGATGCGGTTGCCGTAGAGGCCGCCGAACGAGATGACGAAGCCGGCCTTGCCCTGCCAGGCGTCCGTCGGGCAGCTCTTGATGCACTTGCCACAGTAGACGCACTTCGACTCGTCGAGCACGACCTTGCCCTCGTCTGCCTTGACCGTGATGGCCTTCTCGGGGCAGACAGCTTCGCAGACGCCGCAGAACGTGCAGGAATCGGACGACCATTTCGGCTCGACGCCGCCCTTGACGCCGAAGTCGTTCTCCTCGGCCTTGAGGCAGTTGTTGTGGCAGCCAGTGAAGCCGAACTTGAACTTGTGCGGCAGCTCGCGGCCACCGTAGCGCTTGTCGAACTCCTGCGCGAGGTGCTGCGTGTCGATGAGGCCCGAGGCGCAGACGGCGCAGCCCTGGCAGGCCGTGATCGTGCGCACGCGCGGCCCGCAGACGCCGACGGAGGCGCCGCCCTCGTGCAGGGCTTTCTTGACGGCGTCGATATCCTCGAGGCGGATGAAGGGGATCTCGATGCCCTGGCGCGAGGTCAGGTGCACGTAGCCCTTGCCGTACTGCTCTGCGACTTTCTGCACGGTGCCGAGCTGGGCCGCGGTGAAGTGGCCGCCGACAGACTTCAGGCGCATCGAGAAATGGTCTTTCTGGCGCTGGCGCATGAAGCCGCCTTTTTTGAGCTCTTTATAATCAACTGCCATGGAAATTCCTCCTAAGATATACATACATTATGATTGCTAGATGAGATAGATAGTAGATAGATGACGTTCTCATCAATGAGGGAAGACGGGAGGGGCTGGCCCGGCGCTGCGCGTGACGGTCTGCTAAACCTGTTTTTTGCCTTTTATGGCAGCCTTGCCAAGGAGCTAAACGCGCTCCGCTTGGACGACGCTCCTTGGCAAGGATTCTGGTCGGCAAAAAACCGGTTCTTCACGCAGACCGTCAAAGCTCCGCTAAGGGCCAGCCCCTCCCTCACTTCCTGAGATGCCCGAGGCGTTCCCCTCAGCTCATCGCCGATGAAGAGAAAATCAGCGGATGCGCAGATCTTCTTTGCTCACGTCGGTCTGTTTCTCAATGTGGAAACTGTTCAAAACGGGTTCGCCGCCGTTGAGGGAGAGGATGAAGTAGCTCGCGCGGCTGTCGTAGGCGAGGCGCTTGTCTTCTTCGCTCGGGCGGGAGGGGGATGCGGGGTGGCTGTGCCAGTTGCCGAGGAGCTCGAGTCCTTGGGCGCGCAGCTCTTTGACGGCGGCGAACTGCTCCTTCAGGTCGAGGGAGAAGTGTTCTTCGCTGTGATCGGTGTTCGTCAGGAAGAAGACTTTCTCGACAAACTTCTCGCCCGTCTTCTCATCGATGCGGCCGCCGATGAGGCCGCAGTCCTCGACGGGCGCGGTCTTGCGCGCGTGCTGCACCATTGTGAGGTAGTCCTCCAGTTTCAGATGAATGATCATGCTCTCCCCCTCAGTGATGACGCAGGTCGCAGGCCGGCTGCTCGTAGTCGATGAGCTCGGTGATCGTCGGGTGATCACTGCAGATGCCGCAGTTCGGGTTGCGCGGGATCTTGATCTTGCGGAAGGTCATCGTCAGGGCGTCATACGTCAGGAGATAGCCCGTCAGGAGGTCGCCGATGCCGAGGATGTACTTGAGTGCTTCCGTCGCCTGCAGCGTGCCGATGACGCCGCCCATGACGCCGAGCACACCGGCCTGACGGCAGGTCGGCACAGCGTCTTTCGGCGGCATTGTCGGGAAGACGCAGCGGTAGCACGGGCCCTTGCCCGGCACGTACGTCATGAGCTGGCCCTGGAAGCGGATGATGCCTGCGTGCGAGAACGGCTTCTTCTCGAAGACGCACGCATCGTTGATCAGGAACTTTGCCGGGAAGTTATCGGTGCCGTCGATGATGAAGTCGTAGTCCTGGTCGCGGATGATGTCGCGGATGTTCTTCGACGTCACCATTTCGTTGTAGGTGTGGACCTCGATGTCCGGGTTCATCGCCGCAATCGTCTCCTGGCCCGACTGGACCTTGGCCTTGCCGACATCCTTCGTCTGGTGGATGATCTGGCGCTGCAGGTTCGAGAGGTCGACGACATCGAAGTCGACGAGGCCGATCGTGCCGACGCCGGCCGCTGCGAGGTACATCGCAGCCGGTGCGCCGAGGCCGCCTGTGCCGATCACGAGCACCTTGCCGCCGAGCAGTTTCTCCTGCCCCTTGCCGCCGACCTTGTCGAGGATGATGTGGCGCGAATAGCGTTCAATCTGTTCATTCGTCAAAGAGCTCATCTTGCGCCGCCTCCCATGAAATAGAGGAATTCCATCTTGTCGCCGTCCTTGACGAACGTCGACTCAAAGCCCGAGTGATCGACGAACTCACCGTTGAGCTCGACCGTCACATAGTCCGGCTGCTCCGCCTTGGCAACGACGAGCAGGTCCTTGAGGTTGATGGACTTCTCGATGGTCAGTTCTTTGCCGTTTACTGTCAGTTTCATGTAAAATCCCTCCATAATACCAGAAAAAGCTCGCGATAAAGATACCCTGACAGAACAGACTCCTGCCACAGGCCTTATCGTGAGCTTTCGTTGACGAATGACTCTCGTATCTTGTTAATGCATACTTTGTTGATATGTTTAACAATTTATGGCTATTATACAGCCGTCTACGAGAAATGTCAACATGTAGTGATAAAAGTCACGGATTATTTTGTGCCGCCAGCCAGAGGGGCCCTTGCATCAGGGAGCTCATCGCGCAGCCGCCCGCCGCGCCCGTCGCGAGGACTTCCGGCAGGCGCTCGGGCGTGATGCCGCCGATGGCGTAGACGGGAAGCGCTGTCGAAGCGGCGGCTTCGCGCAGGAAGCGGAGGCCGCGCGGCGGCAGGCCCGGCTTGCAGGTGGTCTCATAGATGTGGCCCGCGATGAGATACGAGCAGCCGAGCTGTTCCGCTTCGCGCACGTCTTCGAGCGAATGGCACGAGGTGCCGAGCCGCCCAGGCAACGCCCTCCCTTCCTGACGCATGGTGCGCAGGAGGGGAAGTGGCAGGTGAAGGCCGTCGGCATGGAGCCGCTTCGCTGCACCAGCGAAGGTATGCGCGATAAAGGGCACCTGATGGCGGCGGCAGAGGATCTGTACCTCCCGCGCCAGTACCTCATAGTCCCCCTCCTCCATATCCTTCTCGCGCAGGATGAGGGCGGCGAGATGCGCGGCGGCTACCTGCTCGAGGCGCGCGAGAAAGGCCGGCTGCCCTCCTGCCTCATCAAAGAGATGGCGGTTGGTCACCGCGATTAAATGCCCCTGCTTCGCAGGAGGGACTTTCTTAGAGATACACATAGTCATTGAGCACTGGCTGCAGGCCCTCGCCGGCCATGTCCGCGTACATGCGGCGCAGGCTGCGGCTGTCGCAGATCTCGAACTGCGCGTCGCCGGTCTCGCCCTCTCCCTTCCCCGTGTACTTCTCCTCGTGGTCGCCGATGCCCGTCGAGACGCCGGCGGAAATCTTCGTCGCAGCGATCTTGACGATGCCGTTGCGGAAGGCCGCGCTCTCGCGCGAGGAGACGGTGATGCCGACATACGGCAGGAAGATGCGGTAGGCGCAGAGGATCTGGCAGAGCTGGCGCTCGCCGACATCCTGCGGGTTGATCTTCTCGTTGTTGATGATCGGGCGCAGGCGCGGGCACGAGAGCGAAAACTCGGCCTGCGGGTACTTGCGCTGCAGGTAGTAGACGTGCAGCGCTGTCGCGAGGGCGTCCTTGCGGAAGTCGGCGAGGCCTAAAAGTGCCGAGAAGCCGACGCCGCGCATGCCGCCCATCAGGGCGCGCTCCTGCGCCTCGAAGCGGTACGGCCAGACGCGCTTGTGGCCCATGAGGTGAAGTGCCTCGTATTTCTTGAGGTCGTATGTCTCCTGGAAGACGGTGACGTAGTCGGCGCCGCACTCGTGCAGGTAGCGGTAGTCGGCGACATTCATCGGGTAGACTTCGAGGCCGACGTTGCGGAAGTACTTGCGCGCGAGCTTGCAGGCCTCGCCGATGTAGGCGACGCTGCTCTTCTCCTTGCTCTCGCCCGTCAGCATGAGGATCTCCTCCATGCCGCTCTTGGCGATGACCTGCATCTCGTGCTCGATCTCGTCCTTGCTGAGCTGCAGGCGGTGGATGTCGTTGTAGCAGTTGAAGCCGCAGTAGACGCAGTAGTTCTCGCAGTAATTGGCGATGTAGAGCGGCGTGAAGAGGTAGACCGTGTTGCCGAAGTGACGGCTCGTCTCGCGGCTCGCGCGCTCCGCCATCTGCTCCAAGAGCGGCAGGGCGGCCGGCGAGAGCAGCGCCTTGAAGTCCTCGATCGTGCACGTCTCGTGGTCGAGGGCGCGCTTGGCGTCGAGGATTGTGTAGGCGCTCGGGTCGTAGTCGTTCATGGCCGCGATGACCGTCTCGCGCACAGTCGGGTCGATCTGCTCCATGTCGGGCCAGTAGGCCATCGGGTCGGTGCGGCTCGAGGGGTCCGTCTCCAGGCGGTGCTTCTTGGCGAGGGCTTTCTCGCTGAGCTTGTCCGAGTCGATGAAGAAATTATTTTTCTGATTCGTCATCACAATGCGCTTCCTTTCTGTTCTCTACGCTCAGTCATGCAGGAAGCCTGTCAGCGGGTCGGAAGCGGCGGCACCGCGGGTCAGCACGCGGCCGAGGCCCGAGAGATATGCCTTGCGGCCGGCGCGGATTGCATCGCGCATCGCCGAGGCCATGAGCGGCACATCGCCGGCCGTCGCGAGAGCCGTGTTCGCCATGATGGCCGCGGCGCCCATCTCCATCGCCGCGCAGGCCTCCGACGGCTTGCCGATGCCGGCATCGACGATGATCAGCAGGTCGATCTCGTCGATGAGGATCTGCAGGAATTCCTTCGTCGCGAGTCCCTTGTTCGAGCCGATCGGCGCGGCGAGCGGCATAACGGCCGCTGCACCGGCATCGACGAGCGCGCGGGCGGCGTAGAGGTCCGGGTACATGTAGGGCAGCACGACGAAACCTTCCTTGGCGAGGATCTCCGTCGCGCGGATCGTCTCGTTGTTGTCGGGCAGCAGGTACTTCGAGTCGCGCATGATCTCAATCTTGATGAAGTCGCCGCAGCCGAGCGCCTTGGCGAGGTGCGCGATGCGCACGGCCTCCTCCGCCGTGCGGGCGCCCGAGGTATTCGGCAGCAGGGTGACGGTCTTTGGCACGTAGTCGAGGATGTTCTCCTTCTCCTTGGTGTTCGCGCGGCGCACGGCCACCGTCACGAGCTCGGCTTCAGCGTAGCGCACGGCCGCGTCGATGAGCTCGAGCGAGTACTTGCCCGAGCCGAGGATGAAGCGCGAGTGGAACGTGTGGCCGCCGAGCGTGAAGCTGTCCTCGGCCATCTTTTCCTCGATGGTTTTCGTGGATTTTGTGGATTCTGTCATTTCTATCGTCTTCTTTCTCTATCTCTCTGTGCATATACGGCAGCTGCTGCGGGCCGTCAGGCACCGCCGCCCATGAAGCAGACGATCTCGACGACGTCGCCCGCCCTGAATGATGTCGTCTCGTACGCATCCTTCGCTAGGATCGCGCCGTTGTACTCGACAGCGATTGCCCGGCTGTCGTAGCCGGCTTCCTTCAGGAAGTCCAGGAGCATCGTGCCGTCTTTGGCCTGTGCTTCTCCATTGATCGTGACCATAGGTTCATCTCCATCCTGTCTGCATAAAAATAAATATCCCCCGGCATAGCCG
>NZ_DGWR01000005.1:0-3798 GCF_002395285.1 Mitsuokella sp. UBA4253
AGTTGCCGGTTGAGCAAGGGCTCCGCTGAGGCGGAGCTCTTTTTTGTGCACGGCTATATGCTTTCACTCAGGCGTGTGCTAAAATGGAAGCGTGTCATTATTCTATGTCATTTTATGAGGAGGATTTTCATGATCGAGGAATTCAAGAAATTCATTATGCGCGGCAATGTCCTGGACATGGCCGTCGGTATCATCATCGGTGCTGCCTTTGGCAAGATTGTCACGTCATTCGTCAATGACATCCTGATGCCGCCGATTGGCCTCGTGCTCGGCCGCGTGGATTTTTCCAATCTCTTCCTGAACCTCTCCAGCACGCCGGCTGCGACACTCGCGGAGGCGCGCGATGCGGGGCTGCCTGTCATCGCCTACGGCTCATTCCTCAATGCGGTCGTCGACTTCCTGATCGTTGCCTTCGCCATCTTCCTGCTGATCAAGCAGGTCAATCGCCTGATGCCGAAGAAGGAAGCAAAGGCCGCACGCCTCTGCCCGTACTGCCGTCAGGAAATTGCGGATGATGCGACGCGCTGCCCGCACTGCACGTCGGAGCTGCCCGCAGAGAAAGCATGAACAGTATGAGCATGAACAAGTGCATCGTCGAATAAAAACGGCCGCAGCATCTGCTGCGGCCGCTTTTCACGTGAGTCAATCGTCTTCCAATTTGAGCTCACGTAATTTCTTCTGTTGTTCGACGCTGATGGAAATCTTGCCGTGGAGCAGGGTAATGAGCCCTGCATCGCGCAGCTTGCTGACGCCGCGGTTGACCGTCTTGACGCTCGTGCCGATATCGTCGGCAATCTGCTGGCGGCTCGTGCGCAGGACAAAGTGCTCGGACGGTGAGAGCTGCACCCGCTTGACGAGGTACTCCTGCAGGCGCTGCAGGCTCGGCTGGAATTTGATCTGGCCGTTCTCGTTGGAGGTCGGGTACATCTTGGAGGCGAGCTGCTGCGCGATGGCGCAGGCAAAATGGTTGTCGCGGCGCATCCATTTCTTGAATGTCTCGGCTGTCATGGCGAGGACTTCACATTCTGTCAGGGCCTCGTTCGTTGCCGAGAAATATTCCTGGCCAGCGAGGACCTCGAGGTCGCCGATGAGGTCAGGGACGTTCTGCTGTGCGAAGGTATAGCGCTGCCCACTGGCGAATTCATTGCTGACGCGGGTCGTACCCTTGGTCAGGATGTAGACATGATCGGCACGCTCTCCCTTGCGCACGACGAATTCGCCGGGCCGGAAGGTGCGGCGACTGACCTGAGGCCGGATGCTCTCTGGCATGAATTCAATCACTTGTTCCAGCTTCAATGAAATCTCCCCTTTATCTGTATATGTTCTTCACGTTTGATTGATGCGCTTCTCTACGGTGCTTTCCTCTATTATAGCGTAAAATCTTGCTGGCGAAAACTTTCTGAATAATGGATAGAAAAAATATTTAGGACACGCGGACCGCTGTCCTTTTTATCTTGGGGCTTTTTCGCTAAACTAGATATATGAAGTCAAATCACGAACATTTCACGAACATTCAAGTGTATTCAGGAACATCAGGAGGGAAAAGAATGCAGGCTTTATTCGGTGGCGTCCTCAAGGACCGCCGCTTATGGCAAAAGGAGATCCTGGCTGGCATCACGGCCTTTTTCGCGATCTCTTACATCATTGTCGTCAATCCGATCATCCTGGCTGATGCTGGCATCCCGGCAGAGCTCTCGGTCTTTGCGACGATTTTCTCGTCCATCATCGGCTGCCTGATCATGGCCTTTGTGGCCGACGCGCCGATTGTCTTGACGCCGGGCATGGGCATCAACGCTTTCTTCACCTACACCGTCTGTGTTCAGATGGGGCTTGCCTGGCAGGAGGCCATCGCCATCTCGCTCGTCTCCGGCCTGATCTTCGCCTATGTCGCCTGCACGAAATGGCGTGAGCGCATCGCGCACGCCGTGCCGAATTCGCTCAAGTGCGCCATCACGGCCGGCATCGGCCTGTTCCTCGTCGAGATCGGCTTGGAGAAGGCGCAGCTCATCCGCTCGGGGGCAAACTCCATCATCGAGCTCGGCTCGCTGACGAACCCGATGGCCCTCTTGGCGCTCTTTGGCCTCGTCCTGAGCCTGGCGCTCTACCTGCGCGGCGTGACGGGCAGCTTCTTCCTGGCTATCCTCGTGACGACGGGCGTGGCGCAGGTCTTCGGTCTCAAGGATCCGACGCCTCTCGACCTCGACTTCGCGCACATCTTCGACTACCCGCAGCTTTTGCTGCAGGCGGATTTCCACAATGTCCTGAGCATCCCGTTCCTGCTCTCCGTCTTCTCGATGTCGATGATCATGATCTTTGAGACGATGGGCCTGCTTGAAGGCATCCTGCCGGACCGCTCGAAGTTCTCGCGCACGTTTCGCGGCTCGGCCGTGACGACAATTCTCTCGAGCCTGCTCGGCACGAGCCCGACTGTCGCAGCGGCAGAGAGTGCGGCAGGCATTGCCAGCGGCGGCCGCACGGGCCTCATGGCGCTCACGGCAGCTGTGCTGTTCCTCGCCTCGCTGTTCTTCATCCCGCTGCTGTCGTACGTGCCGCAGGCGGCCATCGCGCCGGTTATCATCATCACAGGTGCGATGATGATGCAGCAGCTCCAGCACATGGACTTCAAGGACTTCTCGGAGTGGTTCCCGGCCTTTCTCGTCGTCGTGCTGATCCCGCTCTCAGGCAGCATCTCGACGGGACTTGCCTTCGGTTTCACGGCTTATCCGCTCTTGAAGCTCATGAACGGCCGCTCGCGTGAACTCCACGCCCTGAGCTACGGACTCGGCTTCCTGTTCCTCATGAACCTCGTCTTCCAGGCAAGCTTCTGAGAGAATGCCTTCTGACCTGTATAACAGCCTGTCTTATCGGCAGGCTGTTTTTTGTTGTCAGGGTGTGTACCTTCCCGTATAGTAAAGATATAAAATTAACCACACCAAATCTATAGATGATTATATTAAAATATGTTATAATTATCTATAGAGGAGGGGTCCACATGTTTGCGAAAGATGTTCTTCGCGTCTTGCAGGTTTCTAGGCCGACACTCACGAAGTACGTCAAGACAGGGATTATCCGTATTCATGTCATGCCGAACGGCCACTATGACTACAACGAGGAAGATGTCTACAAGTTCCTCAACAAGGACGTGAAGCGCAAGACTTACATCTATGCTCGTGTCTCTACGCCAAAGCAGAAGCCTGACCTCAAGAACCAGATCCAGCTGCTCAAGCAGTTCTGCTTTGCAAATGGCTATACCATCAACGGTGTATTCTTAGATATCGCCAGCGGCATCAGCTTCGAGAAGAGGAAGGGATTGTTCGCTCTGTTAGACGATGTCCTTGCGGGGCGTGTCGAGCGTGTGGTCGTGACGTACAAGGACAGATTGTCGCGCGTCGGCTACGACTTGTTCTACTACCTGTTTCAGAAGTACAACTGTGAGATTGTCGTCATGAGCGAAGTCGGGTCCGAAAAGCTTGACTCGCAGGAAATCTTTGAAGAAATCGTGAATCTGCTGCATTGCTACTCTATGAAGCTGTATTCCAATCGCAAAAGTCTGCAGAAGATCAAGGAGGCGATAGAGGATGATGAAACGAGTGGAACACCACCGGCTTAAACCTTCTTCACCGTTCTATGCCATGTTGCGTGAATTCTGTCATCGTTCCAAGAACCTCTACAATCACGGGAATTTCCTGATTCGCCAGGCGTTCATCGACGATGGCAAATGGCTGCGCTATGGCGAAATCGACCGCTTGCTGAAGGCTGACGTAAAGTACCCCGACTATCGGGAGATGCCGACTGCGC